>JAJQGR010000269.1 GCA_021200345.1 Lachnospiraceae bacterium
TAAATACGTCATTTTGCCGGAGGAGGAAGGGATTCTCTCGGTAATTATGTCTGCTCTCAGCGATTTTGAGCAGATTCAGTACGATGTATTTACGCTTGAAGAGATTGATTAGTGCGAGAGGCTGAATGCAAGGCGTAATCAGAATATACGCAGGATGTTGGGATAAATTTTGAGATTCTTACGCAAAGGCACGGGCAGCGCTCGTGCCTTTTAGCAATATTTTAACAATTCATCCCCCAATTCTTACAATTCATCCCCCGATTTTCCACAAAATGGTTTAATATGCTAATATGACACCAGAAAGGAACGGTGGGGAAACCATGAACATATCTGATACTTCAAAATCAAAACCCAAATACAATATGTGGCAGAATACCGCCTGGATGGTGAAAATTGCCTGGCGGGCGCATAAAAGCGTCCTCTTTCTGGTGCTGGCCTCGGCTCTGGCGTCAGTGAGCATTACCACAGCGCAGATGCTGATCGCGCCGGTGATTCTTTCCAGGGTGGAGGAAACAGCACCGCTGAGGGAACTGTGCCTGACCATTCTGGCCTTTGCGCTGCTGTTAATTTTACTGAATGGCCTGAATGGATATATCGGGGAAAATACCATTTTTGGAAGAATTCTGGTGCGGGTCAAAATCATCAGTCTGATTAATCAGAAAAACGCTTCTACTTCCTATCCCAATCTGCTGGACACCGCTTTTATTCAGGCGGAAAAGAAGGCTATGTACGCGGCTGAAGGAAATAACAAAGCGGCCGAGGCTATCTGGGATACCTGGAAAGATATTCTGGTGGCAGTGATGGGCTTTCTGGTCTATCTTGGCCTGCTCTCCGGCCTGAATCCTTGGCTTTTGCTGCTGGTAACATTCACCGCCATAGTGGGTTATATTGTGAATAAGAAGGTGGAGAACTGGAGCTATGAGCACCGGCAGGAGGAATCCGCCTATTCTAATCAGATGAATTACGCGAAGAATGTGATGGTGGATCGCAAATTTGCCAAGGATATCCGGATTTTTGGGCTGACAGACTGGATTGAGGAGGTCTGGGAGAACAGCTATCGGCTGTACCGGGCTTTTCAGGTCAGAAGAGAGAGGCGCCGACTGTGGATTACCTTTGCGGATATGATGCTGAGCCTGTTGCGAAACGGGGCGGCCTACGCCTATCTGATCTGGCTTGCGCTTTCTGAGGGACTGTCTGCGTCTGAATTTCTGCTGTATTTTAACGCCATCAGCGGCTTTGCGGAGTGGATCAGGCTGCTGTTGGAGCAGTTTGGCACGCTGAATACACAGAGCATGGATTTAAGTATTCTGCGGGAGTTTCTGGAGTGGCCGGAGCCCTTTTGCTTTGAGGAGGGAAAGCCCTTGCCCGGGGACAGGAACGGAAGCTATGAGCTGACTCTGGAGCAGGTCTTTTACCGCTATCCGGAAGCGTCAGAGGATACCATCCGGGGCGTTGATCTGACCATCCGGCCGGGGGAAAAGCTGGCGGTGGTGGGCATCAACGGCGCAGGTAAGACCACACTGGTCAGGCTTCTGTGCGGATTCCTTGATCCCACTCAGGGGAGAGTGCTTTTAAACGGACAGGATATCCGGCAGTATGACAGGCGGCAGTATTATCGCCTTTTCTCCACGGTATTTCAGGATTTTTCCGTGGTGGACGCTACCATTGCCCAGAATGTGGCGCAGAAGGCGGTTCAGATCGATGAGGGAAAGGTACTGCGCTGTCTGGATATGGCGGGCCTGAAAGAAAAGGTGCTTTCTCTTCCGAAGGGAATGGATACACAGATTGGCAGATCCATCTATGAGGATGGGATTGAATTATCCGGCGGCGAGACCCAGCGTCTGATGCTGGCCAGAGCCTTATATAAGGATGGTCCTGTTCTGGTGCTGGATGAACCCACCGCGGCTCTGGATCCCATAGCGGAAAATGATATCTATTTAAAATATCATGAGATGACAAAGGGATGTACTTCCCTGTTTATCTCCCATCGTCTGGCCTCCACCCGTTTCTGTGACCGCATCATTTATATGGATCACGGGCAGATCCTGGAGGAGGGAACCCATGAGAGTCTGCTGGCGGCGCAGGGAGAATACGCCAGGCTTTTTGAAACACAGAGTCAATATTACGCGGGAGGAGGGACGCAGCATGGCGAAGAATGATACACAATTGTCCTGGAAGGAGGCCCTGAAACGAAATCTGAGGGCCTGGAAAATAACAGGTCGCTGTCAGCCGAAGCTTTTCAGCGCAGCTGTTTGTTCGGCGGTCTTTGACGGACTTGGCCCTTATGTGACCATTTATCTGTCCGCGAGGATTATCGAAGAACTGGCGGGAGAGAGAGATCCCGGGAGGCTTACCTTTCTTGTGGCTGTCTGTCTGATTACCTCCGCGGCGGTGCTGTTTGGCAGAGGCGCGTTGAAACGGTGGGCACAGATGGAGCAAAATTGCTTTTACGACGGTGAGGAAAAAATTTACATGGATAAGGCGGCCTCCATGGAATTTGCTCTCATCGACAGGCAGCAGACCTATGATTTGTACTCTCAGATTATGCAGAACAGGCAATGGGCCGGTTATGGGATTTATCGCGACGCCTGTTATCTGAGTGATCTTCTTAAGGCGTTGCTGCAGGTCATCGGCGGAATTGGATTGTCGGTAACGCTGTTCCTGGCAAAGGTTCCATCCACCTCTGAGCTGACATTTTTGAACAGTCCTCTGTCGGCAGTGGTATGTCTGGGACTTCTGATTATCATTGCTGTGGCTGCTCCGATCCTGAAAAACATGTCGGAAGGATACTGGGTCAGATACTCTGAGATGGCCCGGCTGGGGAACCGGCAGTTTGGCTATTTCTGGAGTGTGACAAGCGATAGAGAGCGGTCTGCGGATATGCGTATGTACAGTCAGAATGAAAATCTGACCGGCCCTCTCTGGGATGCCTGTGATTCCTTTATGCCGGGAAGCGCCATTGCGGAATGGTCAAAGGGAAAAGCCGGGTTCCTGTCAGGTCTTTCCCAGGCAATCTCCGCTATTCTGACCGGCGCGGTATACCTTTTTGTCTGCCTGAAAGCCTGGGCGGGCGCCTTCGGGGTGGGCATGGTGACTC
>JAJQGR010000034.1 GCA_021200345.1 Lachnospiraceae bacterium
CTTCTGAAGTTCAGGCTCAAACACCGCGGACTTTTTCTCCTCCACGGCCGCAGCAGGCGCGGGTGCAGGTGCGGGCGCCGTTTTCTGAGGCTCCTTTTCTCCCAGAGCAGCTTTGAATTTTGCGGCCACATCCTCCGCCTTTACACCTCCCGGAGCTGGACCCGGAGTTTTGGGCCGGTTAGTCGTATTACTTCTCTGCCTCTCTGCTCCGCCGCCTGTCCTGGATGGCTTTTTGGCTGGCACATTCATGCCGCTCTTGCTGTTCTGTGGATTGCCCACAATCACAATACGTTTTTTCTTTTTGGGCTGATCCTGCTGTGTGCTGTTTTCCTGCACAGGCGCCACCTCCTTTTTCGCTGCGGATTTCTGATTGATTTCTTTCTTTTCCTGTTCTTTCATTCTGCCACCCCCATCTGCTTTGTCGTCTCATCTATCTGCCCGCAGACAGCTTTGGCGAAACCATCATCTAAAATTGCCAGAGAAGCTCTCATCTCTTTCCCTATGGCCTTTCCCAGAGACTCCCTGGTACCATATTCCACCAGAGGAACCTGATAAAAGTCACACTTGTCCCTGAAATGCTTTCGAGTGCCCTCAGAGGCGTCGCACGCCACCATCACCAGGTACGCTGTTCCTTTTTTTACTGCTTCTTCCACGGAGAATTCCCCGCTGACCACATTTTGGGACTTCATCGCCAGTCCCAGCAATGATTCCACTTTATTCTGTCTCAATCTTATCAAACTCCTCCGTCAGGCTCTCATATACTTCCTTCGGAATGCTCATCTTAAAGGAACGTTCCAGACCTTTATTTTTGACCGCGCTTTTTAAGCACTGTCCGTTCTTACAAAGATATGCGCCTCTTCCGTTCTTTTTGCCTGTCATATCCAGAACAAATGTATCCTCCTGCGTCCGGACCACCCGCATCATTTCTTTCTTGGGTCTGGACTCGCCGCAGCCGATACACAGTCTCATGGGAATTTTTTTGCTCATTTTAATCCCTCTAAAACTCTGCTTCTATTCCTCCGCCGGATCATCCCTGACCCCGGTGTACTCATCGCTGTAACCTTCCTCTGAACCGTCGGCATCCTCAGGATATTCTTCCTCTGAAGCATCCGCATCCTCAGGATATTCTTCCTCCGAAGCATCCGCATCCTCATAGGAATATTCTTCCTCTGAAGGATCCTCATATTCCTCACCGGAATATTCCTCCTCAGGATACTCCTCGTCATCGTACTCTTCCTCAGAATACTCCTCGTCATACTCGCCGTCATACTCTTCGTACTCGCTGTCATCGTCCAGATAGTCCTCATAACGGAAGCCGTACGCATCCTTAGCCTGGGTCTCGCTCTTGATATCAATCTTATAGCCTGTCAGCCTTGCGGCCAGCCGGGCATTCTGCCCCTCCTTACCGATGGCCAGGGAAAGCTGATAATCGGGCACCACTACCTTGGCTGTTTTTTCGTCCGGATCCGCGAATACAGCCACCACCTTGGACGGGGCCAGAGCGTTCTGAATAAAGTTGCCCGGGTTCTCATCCCAGGGAACGATGTCAATCTTTTCTCCCTTCAGCTCATCCACAATGGCAGTGACGCGGGATCCATTCATGCCCACACAGGCGCCCACCGCGTCTACATTGCTGTCATGACTTCTGACAGCCATCTTGGTACGGCTGCCCGCCTCTCTGGCGATGCTCATGATTTCCACTGTGCCGTCGCTGATCTCGGTTACCTCCGCCTCAAACAGGCGCTTGACCAGATCCGGATGGGTTCTGCTGACGGTGATCCGCAGTCCTTTACGGTTGGAAACCTCCAGAATATATACTTTCACACGCTGAGTCGGCTTTAATACCTCCCCCTTAATCATCTCATTTTCCAGCAGCAGGGCGTCCGCCTTGCCCAGATTGATGCTCACACCTCTGTCCACCACCCGCTGCACAATGCCGGTCACGACCTCTTTCTCCAGCCCCGCGTACTGATTATAAACCACGCTGCGCTCTTCCTCGCGGATTTTCTGCAGGATCACGTTCTTGGCATGCTGGGTAGCAATTCTGCCGAAATCTTTGGATTTGATCTCCACATTGACAGTCTCGCCAACCTGTACGCCGGGATTGATCTTTTGGGCCTCCTCAAGAGAGATCTGCGCGGTAGAATCCTCAATCTCTTCCGGTGTGGCCACCACCTGGCGCTCCGCGAAGCACATAAAATCCCCGGTTTCCCTATCCACCACGGCCTTCATGTTCGCGGCATCGGCTTTGCCAAAGTGATTTTTGCAGGCGGCAATCAGCGAAGTCTCAATGGTCTCAAACATGACCTCCTTGCTGATCTGCTTTTCTCTCTCCAAAAGATCCAGCGCCTCCAACAATTCCTTGTTCATTTCATTTCATTTCCTCCTAAAATTCTCTAAAAGTCCAGCGCCAGGCGAATCACCGCCAGGTCTTTGCGCGAAAATGTCCTGTTACTGATCTGATCCTTCTGCTCACACGCAAGCACAAGGCTTTCCGTATCAAAGGATTTCAAAATGCCGGAAAATTCTTTCTGTCCTTCAACAGGGCGGTAGGTCTTCAGCTCTATCTCCTGCCCCAGGGCACTCTGTAAATGGCGGTCCTTTTTCAGGATTCTGCCAAGGCCAGGGCTTGACACCTCCAGAATATAGGCGTCCTCAATAAAATCCTCCTCGTCCAGCCTGTCCGACAATGCCCGGCTGACGTCCTCACAGTCCTGAATGGTGACGCCCTCCGGCTTGTCAATGTAAGCTCTCAGATACCAGTCGCTGCCCTCTTTCACGAATTCCACATCATAAATATTGACCTGAAACCGTGCCGCGATGGGCGTAAGAAGTGCCTCTGTCCTTTCCGCGACAGATTCCTGCTTTGCCATAGAAATACCCCTTTCTCTGTTCACAGCAACATCTTTATCATATACATGAAAAAGAGCTTGCCGCGGCAAACTCTTTTATCATTGAATATTCATTTAACCTTACTAATACTAGCACTCTTTTGGCACAAATGCAAGCGGTTTTTTGAAAAGATTCCCATTTTTTGTTACTATTCACGGCCACTTTAAGCTCACCTTCTTGAAGAAAACTAAATAACTTT
>JAJQGR010000058.1 GCA_021200345.1 Lachnospiraceae bacterium
TGTGCTTTACCAATCTGGTAGACTTTGACGCGCTCTGGGGACATCGCAGGAATCCTGTGGGATATGCCCGGGAGCTGGAGCGCTTTGATGAAAAGCTGGGCGTGTTTATGGAGGCCATGAAAGAAGATGATCTTGTGATGATTACCGCGGATCATGGCAACGATCCAACCTATACTGGATCTGACCACACAAGGGAAAAGGTGCCCTTTATCGCATGGTCAAAAGAAATGAAAGAGGGGCGTGCCCTGCCTGCACAGGATACTTTCGCGGTCATCGGCTGCTCGGTGGCGGATAATTTTGGCGTGAATATGCCGGAAAATACCATTGGAAGCTCGATTCTGGAGCTTTTATAAAGAATCCTTATAAAAAAACATCAATAAACTTGTTGACGAAAAAAGTCAATGCGTGTAAAATCTGTGTCAGCGGAATGTAAATTTCATTCCGCTGACAGCTGCGTTTGTGGGAGAATTGGTTATATGGTCCGGTTTGATTCCCAAATGCGGCTGGGTCATTTCAAACTTATACTTTTTAGGAGGGAAAAATGAAAAAGAAACTTTTAGCGTTAGTTCTGTGCGCAGTCATGGTATTCGGACTTGTGGCCTGCGGTTCAAGCTCAAGCTCCACTTCCACAGCCTCTGACGAGCCCTACAAGATCGGTATGGTTACCGATACCGGCGGTGTCAATGATGGTTCTTTCAACCAGTCATCCTGGGAAGGCCTGTCTCAGTTGGGCGAGGACTATGAGGGACAGATTGAGGTGAATTATCTGGAGTCTGCTACTGATTCTGATTATTCTGCCAATATCGAGACCTTTGTTGATGAAGAGTATGATCTGATCATTGGTGTGGGTTACATGCTGGCTGACGCCATCGGTGAAGCTGCAGACGCCAATCCGGATATTCTCTTTGCCATCATTGATGACAGCACCAACGCAGACAAGGAAAACGTGGCCTGCCTGATGTTTGAGCAGTCACAGGCTTCCTATCTGGTAGGTTATGTTGCCGGTCTGATGACCGAGAGCAACATTGTTGGTTTTGTGCTTGGTATGAGCACCACTACCATGAATGAGTTTGGCTACGGCTATGTGGCCGGTGTACTGGATGCCAATCCGGATGCCACTGTTCTCCAGGCCAATGCCAATTCCTTTGGTGATTCCGCTACAGGTAAGTCTTTGGCAAATGCGCAGATTACCAATGGCGCGGATGTGATCTTCCATGCTGCAGGCGGTACAGGCCTGGGCGTCATTGAGGCCTGCAAGGAAGCCAATATTTATGCCATCGGTGTAGACTCTGACCAGAGCAGCTATGCTCCTGAGAATGTGATCACTTCCGCCATGAAGCGTGTGGACACCGCTTCCTATGAGATCGGACTTGATGCTTACGAGGGCAATTTTACTGCTGGTGTT
The DNA here is from genome assembly GCA_021200345.1 of Lachnospiraceae bacterium. Lineage (GTDB taxonomy): Bacteria > Bacillota > Clostridia > Lachnospirales > Lachnospiraceae > RGIG6307. The sequence continues at coordinate 1,406 of JAJQGR010000058.1, forward strand.
CATACTTATGATCTGTCCAGCGAAGGTGTGGATATTGCTCCCACCACAGACCTGCTTCCGGAGGATGTGCTGACCGCGGTGACTGAGCTCAAGGAGCAGATTATTGCCGGCGATGTTGTAGTACCGAAGACTCAGGAAGAGTTTGAGGCTGCTTACGGCGACCTTTATGAGCTGGATTAATCCGGAATGTTTTTGCCGGATTGACAATTGAAAACGATGTGTAAGCTGACGCCCTTTGCGGTCATTCCGCAATGGGCGTCACTTTTTGGAAAAATAATGAGGTTTTCCAAAGTTTGTACAGAAATGTTTTGCATTTCCTTAAGCTTTTGTTTATAATAGATGAAAATAACCACCGGGGAGGTATTATATGAGACCGATTTCAATGGAAAGAGTGGAACAGACCAGAAAGGAAATTCTGGATATCATTGAAAGCCCCGTCCTGACTCATGAGCAAAAGCTGACCAATCTGGCCAATCAGGCGGATTCGCTGATGGAGGTGCTTGAGTTGCCCGAGGGGCTTATGGAGTATCTGGAGCCTGTTCCCGGTAAGCAGTGTATCTGCGATCTGTATGAGGGGCACGCGCCTATGCGCCCCCGCTATATTATTCCTGATTATGACAAATTTTTCGCGCAGGGCAGCGAGTTTTTACAGTTAAAGCCGCCCACCGACTTTTTTGAAGCGATCAACAATCTGCTGATTATCTATAAGCACGTGCCCAGCATCACCAATTACCCGGTTTATGTGGGCGCGCTGGACAAGCTTCTTGACCCGTTTATCACAGACATGGATGACGATCTTGTCAAAAAGCATCTGAAATTATTCCTGACACACATCGACAGAACCGTACTGGATTCTTTCTCTCATGCCAATCTGGGACCGGAGGCCACAAGGGCCGGTCGTCTGATTCTGGAGGCGGAGCGGGATCTGGAGCTGGCGGTTCCCAATATTTCCTTAAAATACGATGAGGATATTACTCCCGATGACTTTGCCATTGAGGCGGTGAAGACCTGTCTCAGGAGCGCCAAGCCCAGTTTTGCCAACCACAAAATGTTTCGCTCCGAGCTGGGGGATGATTATGTAATTGCCAGCTGTTACAACGGACTGCTTTGCGGCGGCGGATCCTACACTTTGTGTCGTCTGATTCTGGGCAATATTGCGAGGCGTGCGGACAATATTCAGGATTTCAAAGAGAATGTTCTTCCGAAGGTCATGGATCTGCAGGCACGTTATATGGATTCCCGCGTGCGCTTTATCGTGGAGGAGAGCGGCTTCTTTGAGCATCACTTCCTGGCAAAAGAGGGTTTGATTCACCGGGATCGTTTTACTGCCATGTATGGGCTGGTAGGCCTGGCGGACGCAGTCAACATTTTATTTGAAAAAGAGGGAAAACAGGGCCGCTTTGGCCACAGCAGCGAGGCGGATCAGCTGGGAGTGGAGATCATGGATCAGATTGACGCTTTCAATCAGGCTCATGAAGCCCCTTACTGTGAAGCAACCGGTGGACATTACCTGCTGCATGCTCAGGTGGGGATTGCTCAGGATGTGGGCATCACCCCGGGTACCAGAATTCCCATCGGCGAGGAACCGGATACTCTGTTTGAACATCTGGAAAACTGCAGTCTGTTCCACAAATATTTTCCGTCGGGTACGGGAGACATTTTCCCCATGGAGATGCCTG
>JAJQGR010000094.1 GCA_021200345.1 Lachnospiraceae bacterium
CGACTCTTACGCCGCCGCCTGAACGGGCTTTCTGACCCTTGTGGCCGCGGCCGGGGCTTTCTGTTTTTTTGGGCAGGCTTCCTTTGCTGGTTTTTGTGAGAAGCTGGCGAAAGAAAGCCTGAGTAATAATCCTTTGAAGCTGCACTATACGCTGGCTGATCCGGAAAGCATGGGATATGGTGCTCTTCCCATGGATTTGTCCGTTTTTTATGCGGAAGCCTATGAAAATAATACCGCTGTCTGGCAGGAATATCTGAACCGGCTGGAAAGCTACGATCCGGACAGCTTGCCGCAACAGGAGGCGTTTACATGGAGACTTCTGCAGCGGTATTTTACGCTGGAGGAAGAGCTGAGCACATATTTATATTACGAGAATCCCCTTTCGCCCGCAGACGGCACGCATATTCAGCTCCCTGTTCTGCTGGCGGAATATGCGTTCCGCAGCCGGGAAGATGTAGATCATTACCTGACATTGCTTAGCCAGCTGCCGGATTATTTCAGAGGGCTGCTGATTTACGCGCGGCAGCAGGCTCAGGCCGGAATGCTGCAGTATGAGGGAAATCTGGAGACAGTGACCGGCCAGTGTGAGAGTATTTTGAATGAGGAGCAGCTGGCCAGTGGAGGACATTTTTTGCAGACCACCTTTCAGGCCAGGCTGGAGGCGCTGACAGAGGAAGAAGCGGAAGGCTTGAGGGAGGAAGAAGCGGAGAGCCTGATGGAGGAAAATCAGCGGCTTTTAGAGGAGCTGGCACAGGCCTATCAGGAGCTGGCGGAGGGATTAAGCGGGCTTGAAGGAACGGATCAGCTGACGGGGCTTGCCGCCTTTCCGGACGGAGCGGAATACTATGCCCTGCTTCTCGCACAGACAGTTGGTTCTGACAGAAGTGTCAGTGAGATGAAAGAAATGCTTTCCCAGCGGCTGGAAGAGCTTTATGCGGAATACCGGGGGCTGATAACCGATGGAACCATTGTCTCAGAATACGTTTTCCCGATGGAAAATGAGGCGGATATGCTAGAGGATCTGTTTGGGCGGATGGAAAAAGACTTTCCGGAGCTTGCGCAATTGTCTCAGACAGTCACTCTGAAGCCGGTGGCCGCAGGACTGGAGGATATGATGGCTCCGGCGTTTTACCTGACGCCGCCGGTGGACCAGAACCAGGAGCATACAATTTACATCAATCAGAGCGATGGCTATGAGGGTCTGAGCCTGTATACCACCCTGGCCCATGAGGGGTTCCCCGGACATCTTTATCAGACTGTATACAGTCAGAACGCACTGACGGAAGAAGAGGCGCCTTTTATCCGGCAGCTGCTTTATTATGGAGGATATACGGAGGGCTGGGGAATTTACTCGGAATCCTGGGCCTGTCAGTTCGCGGCGCAGCTGCTGGGGGAAGAATACGGCGACACTGTCCGGGCCTCGCAGCTGAACCGGGAACTGCAGCTGTGTCTTTGCTCCATATTGGATATTTTTATTCATTATGACGGAGCCACATTATCTCAGGTGCAGCAGCTTTTGCAGAGTATGGGCTTTGGCGGCGGCAATGTCAGTGCGGTCTACGAGACCATTTGCAATTCCCCCGCAAATTATCCCAAATATTATGTGGGATATCTGGAAATTCTGGAATTGAAGGAGCTGGCCTTTGAGAACGATCATCAGATGACAGAGCGGGAATTTCATCGGTGGCTTTTATCCTGCGGCCCCGCGGATTTTACTTCTCTGAGGGAGGAGCTGCTCAGGGCTTCCTGAACTGTCGGGGAACATAGACGGAACGGATAAAAGAGCCACGCTCAGGGTTCTTCCGGTTCCGCCAGCATCTCCTCCAGATAACCGCGGTCCCAGAGGAGGATCTTCAGCTTTCGGGCGGCTTCCACCGCGGGTTCCGTAAAGTACTGATTGGTCATAACCACACCTACCATACAATCATAGAAGTCCCGGCCGGCGTAGGTCTCCTGAACGGCTTTCACGCCCACCGGGGATGCGTAATGCTTGCACTGGATGCCGTAACTGATGCCGTCCCGTTCTGCCAGAATATCGATACCGAAATCCCGGCTGCCCTTTGTCAGACGCACATCCTGAAAGCCTTTGGCCCGTAAGAGCTGTGCGCAGTAGCTTTCGAATTCGTGTCCCTCCATTTCGTCCAGCGGCCCGGGACGGTGCTTTCTTCTTTTATAAATTATCATTATGAAAATAATGCCGCCCAGGGCGAGCAGAGCCGGGGCGGCAATGAATGCCGGGATTTCTGATATCATCTGTGGTCGCGCCTTTTCATTGTCTTCAGTCATTTCCTGCTGTTTCTTTTTTATGTGTCACAATTATACCTGTGAAAGCTTACCATGGCAAGTCGGATTTTACGCAGGTTTCAGCGGGGCCGGAAATCAGACCGGATCCTCCCTTTATCCTTGATTCCCCGGCATGAATGGAAATTAGCTATCGAAATTTTTCATAGATGTGTTATACTGATAAAAAGTCTGAGAACGGAGGAGCAGGTTTATGAAATTAACACGGGAAGAAATCACGAAAGTGATCGCGGATGGACAGGCCATTTTGGGGATGGAACTGGGATCTACCAGAATCAAGGCAGTATTGATCGGGCCGGATCACGCTCCCATCGCGCAGGGAGAGCATGAATGGGAAAATCAGCTGATGGAAGGAATATGGACATATTCGCTGGATGCGGTGCGGGAAGGTGTCCAGGACGCTTACGCTGACTTAAAGAGAAATGTGCGGGAAAGGTATGGCGTGGAATTAAGTGGTCTGGCGGCCATGGGAGTCAGTGCCATGATGCACGGTTATCTTGTTTTTGACAAAAACAATGAACTGCTGGTGCCCTTTCGGACCTGGCGGAATACCATCACTGAGGAGGCAGCCGCAAAGTTGACGGAGCTGTTTCAATATAATATTCCTCAGCGCTGGAGTATTGCCCACTTATATCAGGCGATACTGAATAAAGAACCTCATGTAAAGGACATTTGCTTTCAGACGACGTTAGCAGGCTACATTCACTGGCTGTTGACAGGAGAGAAGGTGCTGGGGGTGGGCGAGGCCTCCGGTATGTTCCCCATCGATACAGGGAC
>JAJQGR010000299.1 GCA_021200345.1 Lachnospiraceae bacterium
CCATTGATATCATCAAATGCGTGTGCCTGATTTTATTTTCTGCGGTATCCATTTTATCCATTCACTGGCTTTTAGCGCTGGAGATTTTTGGGTTCAGCGTGATGATTGTCTGGTTTCCCTCTCTGCTGAAAGGGAAAGGCAGCAGGGCGCGAAAGGAGGTGTCGGAAGCCATGTCCGGATATAATGCGCGGCTGCAGTCCTTTCTGGGAGGGCTGCCGGTTTTAAAGTCCTATGGATATCAGAGACGGAGCGCCCTGTTTATGTGTCAGTCAAACCGGGAGGTGGCCGCAAGGGAGTCCAGGCAGCTTAAATGCCAGATTGCTGTGTATGGAATCACTGCTTTCCTGCAGCTTTCCAAGGATGGGCTGCTGCTGATTACCAGCGTCGTACTGGTGGCAAGGGATGCAATCGATGTCGGAAGTCTGGTGACGGTTTTGCAGCTGGCCAGCCTGCTGGCGTCTCCCATTGAAGTACTGGCTTATCTGCGCCATGCCCGAAACGAGGTGGGGCCGCTGTTAAAAAGGTATGAAAATATTCTGGAAGAAACGGGCTTAAAAAATGCAGAAAATCCGTTGCCAGAAAGGGAAGCAGAGGTGGATGAGAAGCTTCGTGAGCTTCGCGTAAAGGATTTATCCTTTGATATAGACGGCATCTCCATCCTGAAAAATATCAGCCACACCTTTCATGCGGGCGAAAAATATCTGGTTACCGGGGAAAACGGCAGCGGGAAATCCACGCTGTTGAGGCTTCTTTCCCGTACGCCTGACCGGGAGACGACAGGCGGCGCGATATTTTACAACGGAAAAGATATTGATAAGGTGCCGGAGAACCTGTATTATCAGCATATCAGCCCGATATTTCAGGAGCCGTATTTATTCTGCATGACATTCCGGGAAAATATTCTGCTGGGCAGAGATATCCCGGAACCGGTTTATCGAAAGGTCGTTGAGCGGCTGAATCTGGACTATCTGTTAAAGCGTTATGAAGGCCGGGAAATTTCGCCTGAAATCGTGGAACAGCTTTCCGGTGGGGAAAAACAGCGCATCGCGCTGGCCAGGGCCATGGTGGGGCAGCCGGACGCTTATCTTTGTGATGAGGTGACTTCTGCGCTGGATGAAAAGAACGCGGAAAATGTGGAGAGCATTCTTTTAGAAGAGGACGCGATGGTGATTATGGTTTCACATAAGCCGTCGGTGAAACTTTTGAAAAGGTATACGGAGCATCTGGTTATGGAGGAGGGGCGCCTGACAGGGCGGCGTTGATTGAAACGGAGGGAAACGATGGACTGGATCACAGGTATGCAGTCTGCCATTGACTATATTGAAGACCACATCACGGAGGAACTGGACTACGATGCCATCGCCGCGAAGGGCTTTTCCTCTGGTTATCATTTTCAGCGTATCTTCAGTCTCCTGTGCGGCATGACTCTTGGGGAATATATTCGCAACCGGCGGCTTTCTTTAGCGGGCGCAGAGCTGGCCGCGGGCAAAATCAGGGTGATTGATGCCGCCTTAAAATATGGATACGAGAGCCCGGACAGCTTTGCGAAGGCCTTTCACAAATTCCATGGGATATCCCCGTCTGCGGCCAGGATGAATGGGAGCAGCTTAAAATCTTTCTCCCGTCTGACCCTGAAAATTTCACTGGAAGGAGGCAGTCTGATGGATTATCGGATTGAGGAAAAGAAGGAAATGATCCTGACGGGCTTCAAAACCCACTTTACCGGGGCACCTTACGGCAAAGAACGGGAAGCACAGGAGGAGGAACTTTTTGTGACTACCCGGGGAAAACAGTGGCTTTTGAGCGGGGCGGCCAGCGCGGACAACAAGGACGCGCACTGTGTGATGGCAAATATCACGGATGAGGGATACGACTATTATTACTGTCATCTGCTGGATGATTATGAGAGAGAGCATCTACATGATTATTCGGTGACAGGAATGGATATGGAGGATTTGGGGCTGGAAAATATTGTCCTTCCGAAGGCTACTTATATTATCTTTGAAGCGAAAGATGCCCAAAATACCATCCATGAGCTTTTCGATCTGTTGGGAAGGAGGGTGCGGATTCTGACAGAGTGGATGCCGGAAATGGGGTTTGCCCTTGCCCGGGCCCCGGAGCTGGTAGTGTATCACTGGATGCCCCGGGAAGAGAGAAAGGTAGAAGTCTGGATGCCGGTGGAGAAAGCCGCAGGCTGTCAGTCAATTTCTCAGCGCCAGAGTCAGGTAAAATAGTTAAGATAAATCATGGCCGCTCCCAGAATGGTCAGGATGACGCCTGTGACCCGTCCGACTGTTTTGCTGTTCACACGATTGGCGAACTGAGCGGAAATCAGGGAAGCGGCAGTGGCGGTGATGATGCAGACAATCAGCACGTTCCAGCGCTCCAGCACAATGGCCGGGTGAATCAGGGAATGACTGATAAAACCAATCAGGGCGGTAAAGGTCATGATGAAAGTGCTTGTGCCCACGGCAGTCTTTAAATCATATCCCAGAAACGCGGTGAAAACCACCAGCATCATCATACCGCCGCCGGTACCCACAAAGCCGGTGCCAAAGCCGATGGTCAGACCGAAAAAGACGGAAATGATCACTTCCTTAAGTCCCAATCGTACATTGGATTTGTCAGCGCCTGATTTTGAAGTGTCGGGCTTTACCAGGAAGCGGATGCCAATGCAGAAAGTCAGAAAAAGAGTAAACCCTCCCAGCACCACGTTGCCGACCAGATAGGCGGCGTAGCTTCCCACAGTACTGAGCGCGACAATGCAGGTCATCATTACCCAGCCGTGCGTTAAATAAATTATCTTATTTTTAGCGTAAACCCCGGAAGTCACCGCGGGGCCGAGAATATCTGAGGCCAGAGCAATGGCGGTTGCCTGATATGCGCCATATTCCCCGCCAAAGGAGGGGCAGAGCACGATCAGAATCGGCACCATCACAGTTGCCGCGGACAATCCGGCCAGGCCTGTGCCGATGCCCGCTCCAAGAGCTGCCACAATATACCAGAAATATTCCAAGAAAATCACCCTGCTTTCAGAAAATGAGTATTATCGTAAATTATATCGTATCATTTT
>JAJQGR010000002.1 GCA_021200345.1 Lachnospiraceae bacterium
ATTTTATATTACACTATTTTCCTGAAAATGTAAACGGAAACTCAGGAAGAAACGTACAGTAACGGATTCACCGCCACGCCGTTCACCCGAATCTCAAAGTGCAGATGTGGTCCCGTGCTGTTGCCGGTATTGCCGCTTAACGCAATGCTCTGCCCCTGTACTACCGTATCTCCTACAGATACCAGCAGTCTGCTCAGATGAGCATACCTGGTCTCTTTCCCGTCCGGATGCTGAATGTAAATACAATAGCCGTAGCTGCTGCTCCATCCGGCTCTGGTCACTGTACCGCCGCTGGACGCGTACACTGTTGTCCCCACCGGGACGGCCCAGTCCACGCCCTTGTGGGTGGTTCCCCAGCGCGCGCCAAAACCGGAGGACAATGTGCCGCCGTAAACCGGTTTGATATAGGTAGGCGGAACCTGAGTGCCGCGCTCCACAATCTTGGGAACCGCCTCCATCAGCACGTCTTCCACCAAAACATCCTTCTCTTCCTCTTCTCCGTTAAGATAGGTCACGTTGGCCACAATCTCTCTGTATCCCGTGGAAGGGTTCTGCAAAGTCTCACTCTCCGTCGTATACCAGTCGTCATTGTCAATATAAATCGTATCCGCGTCATATTCCTCCGCGCGGAATTCCGTAGCCACGTACGCCACTGTCAGCGTGGAGGTTGGAACGGTAATAATCAGCTCCTGATCCACTCGAATGATGGTATTCTCACTTTCCAGAGCGTCGTTTAAGGCAATCAAATCCTCCATAGGTACGCCGGTAGTCAGAGCAATCTGCCCCAGCGTATCTCCGCTCTGTACCGTGTATATTTCATTTTCCAGATCTTCATTTAAGAGATCCTCCAGCACTTCCTGCGCAGAGCTGATGTTCTCCGGAGCAAGATAACATTCCGCGATCTCGATCCGGTCCGTAAAATACATTGCAAGAGCACCCAGCTCATAATCGTCCATATCCAGCTCTTCGGCGTAACTGTCCTCATCGAACAGCTCATCCTCCAGCACTGTATAGCCCGCCAGATTCCTGTCAATGCTGCCGCTTTCCTCCTCATTCTCCAGGCTGATCACCGCGGTCAGCACCATAAAGGCACGCTCCTCGTCGATCTGAACGCTGACCTCAAAATCCCCGCCCAGATTATAGGTATCCACAAATTCCTGGAGCACCTCCTGCACCTGAGATACGCTGGGCAATGCCACCATGTAATTGTTAATTTTCAGCATATACGCCCTCTGCAGAGTCTCCACCACGCAGTCTTCCAGAATGGTCTCCATGCTGGCCGTCATTTCCGCCTCGTCTGTCATGGTCCCGGCGATCATGTACTGCCCCTCCACGGTCAGCTCCGCCGAGATAAAGGTGATCTCATCGGTCTCAGATGTGAGCATCTCCTTGGCTGTCTGGAAGCAGTGATTGGCCGTCTGCTCATCCTCCGCCACACCTACATAGATATCATTCACATACACCTTATAGGAATTGGTTGTCCCCCAGTCGCTCAACTCCAGGCTGGGGCCAAAAAACATGCTGACAAAGAATACCAGCAGTCCGCACAGGTATCCAAAGGATAATGATGAGGTTTTTCTTTTTATCTTATGATTTCCTGCCATTTTTTCTTACACTATATCCAAAGGTCCCCAATATCCTGCCCGTGGCAAGATACTGTCCGTGGGAATACACGATAGGTTTTGCCTTCTCCAGACAAAACCTGCCTTTCTCATCCAGATATCTTTCATCCGCGTGCACTGTTCTGACGCGGGCAAGGAACATGGTGTGAGATCCCAGAACCTTTTCCTCTGTTACGACACACTCCATATTGACCGGGCTTTCTCCGATCAATGGCGCTCCAACACCATCCGCGGGCAGCGCTGTCAGCCCGCATTCCTGAAATTTATCAATATCCCTGCCGCTTTTTACTCCGCAGTAATCCACGGCCCGCACCAACGATTCCGTGGTCAGATTAATCACGAACTCCCCTGTTTCCTCTATCATGTGATAAGAGTAGCGCTCAGGCCGTACAGAAACAGATACCATCGGCGGATCAGAGCAGATGGTACCTGTCCAGGCTACAGTAATAATATTCTGATGTCCTGACCGATCCGCCACACTGACCATGACCACCGGGAGCGGATAAAGCATATTGCCGGGTTTCCATATCTGTTTTGCCATGAAATATCTCCTGCATTTTCAGGGCTTCGCGCAGTCGCCGGGCGGCGCTCCCGCCTTGCCCACAGTGCGCCGGTATCACGCGCCCATCAGACTGATCAGGTAATCGATCACGCCAAACTGTTCCAAAATCTGCACAGTCAGGCCGGCCAGCGCGGCAACCATCGTGATACAGATCAGTATTCTGTTGGTCCGATGCTTTTTTTTATTTTCAAGCTGCAGCTGCACCACCGCGTTCTGAAGCTCCTGGGTCTGGCTCTGCAGCTGCCCTACTGTTTCATCCAGAACCTTGGAGGACTGCTCTTCTACCACGGCCTGAACGTTTTTGTACACTTTCACATTTTCCCGGTGCACATGGTTTTCCATCTGTTCCTGGTATGTATGCATCAGCTCTCTCAGAGCCGTATCCTGGGTCTCCTCCTCTTCCTCTGCCGCCGCGGCGTCCTCCGCCTCCTCCAGCTTTTGCAGAGAAAAATCACAGAGCTGATTGATCTTTTCTCCCAGTTCCACATTTTTCAGCTGGATATGGCGCATGGTTTTGCTGATTTCCTGATACTCCCCCAGCTGCCTGCTCAGTGTCTCGATCTGCTCTTTCAGGACTTCGCTCTGTCTCTGCAGGGCTTCCCCCTGCTCCCTGAGCATGGCTGTCTGTTCCTTCAGTGCTTCCTCCTCCATGGCGTCCGCATCCATATTTGCCTGCATGCTCTCCTGGGAAACCAGGCGCTGTGCCAGTCTGTCTATAAAATTATCCATCCGTGTACCTCCCCAAAAGAGCCGCTGCCCATCTTTCTCTTCTCTGAATATTACATAAAAATGATTGTAACATCTTTCCCTTTGTTTTACATGCCAAATACGTGTTTGCGACAAAATTTTGATTCCATCCGGTTCTGATTACACAATTTG
>JAJQGR010000062.1 GCA_021200345.1 Lachnospiraceae bacterium
GAGGACATACAGTGTTTGATTTTGAGAGACCAAATATTGAGGTAGCAGAAATCTCTGAAGACAAAAAGTACGGGAGATTCGTAGTAGAACCACTGGAAAGAGGGTACGGGATTACTCTGGGCAACTCCTTAAGAAGAATTATGCTTTCATCTTTACCTGGCGCAGCAGTGACACATATTAAGATAGAGGGCGTTCAGCATGAATTTAGTTCTATTCCTGGTGTCAAGGAGGACGTGACTGAGATCATTATGAACATTAAAAGCCTTGCTATTAAGAATTACAGTGAGACTTCTGAGGCAAAGACAGCAATTATTGACTACACTGGCGAGGGTGTTGTAAAAGCATCTGATATTCAGGTGGATCAGGACATTGAGATCATGAATCCGGATCAGACAATCGCAACTCTGAGCGGTAAGGATACAAAGCTGTTTATGGAGCTGACCATCAACAAGGGAAGAGGCTATATCAGCGCGGAGAAAAATAAGAGTGAGGATCTGCCGATCGGCGTTCTTGCCATTGATTCCATTTACACTCCTGTGGAGCGCGTGAATGTGACTGTGGAGAATACTCGTGTGGGTCAGCAGACAGACTATGATAAACTGACACTTGATGTCAACACCAATGGTACTCTGGGGCCGGATGAGGCTGTCAGCCTGGCCGCGAAAGTCCTGAGTGAACATCTGAGTCTCTTTATTGACCTTTCCGAGAACGCAAAGACTGCCGAGGTGATGGTCGAGAAAGAGGACAGCGAGAGCGAAAAGCTGCTTGAAATGAGCATTGATGAGCTGGAACTGTCAGTACGTTCCTATAATTGCCTGAAAAGCGCGGGTATCAATACCGTTCAGGAGCTGATCAACAAGACTCCTGAGGATATGATGAAAGTACGTAATTTGGGCCGCAAGTCACTGGAAGAGGTGCAGGCGAAGATCAAAGAGCTTGGCCTTCAGTTCAGTGATTCGGAAGAATAAAAACTGCTGTGATCAGCAGAAATGACACGCCCGACGGGTAAGTCCGAGGAGCGCCCCGGGTGGTTTCATAATGGAGTGAAAGCTACGTCTTTCCAGTAAGACCATTGGCGTGGAAAGATGCACCATGAATGAAGAAGGAGGCAATAGCATGGCCGGATACAGAAAATTAGGAAGAACATCCTCACAGAGAAAGGCTCTGCTGAGAAATCAGGTGACCGCAGTGATTGCAAACGGCAAGATCGTCACCACTGAGGCAAAAGCAAAAGAGGTCGCGAAGATCGTTGACGGGCTGATTGCACTGGCGGTAAAAGAAAAAGATAATTACGAAACTGTCACTGTGGCAGCAAAAGTGCCGGAGAGAGACAAGGACGGCAAGAGAGTGAAAGAAGTTGTGGATGGGAAAAAGGTGACAAAGTACACCACTGTCGACAAGGAGATCAAAAAGGATCTGCCATCCAGAATGAATGCACGACGCAAGATGCTGAAAGTTTTGAATCCTGTGACTGTTGTTCCTGAGTCTAATAAAGGCAAGAAGAGGAACACGAAAAAGCTGGATCTTCCCGCAAAGCTGTTTGACGAGTACGGGCCCAAATATGCCAACCGTCAGGGCGGCTATACCAGAATCGTCAAGATTGGCACCCGCAAGGGCGATGGCGCTATGGAAGTTCTGTTAGAACTCGTGTAAGCAAAAATCAGAAATGAGAGGAGCCGGGGAAATCTGGTTCCTCTTTCTTTTTACAACCAAAAGGTAAAACGGCATGAAGTTGACGCAGCATTTTAAAGACATTATCCGGACAGAAAGTCTGCAGTATGATTACGTGATGCGGGATGAGGATGGCAATGAGGCAGGGTACTACCGCGCACTGGACAATTTGGAACTGAATGTAAAACAGGGGGATTTTGTCGCAATCCTGGGACATAATGGTTCCGGCAAGTCCACACTGGCAAAACATATTAACGGTATCCTTTGTCCCACCGGCGGTACGGTGTGGGTGGATGGTCTGGACACTTCAAAAGAGGAAAATATCTGGGACGTACGGCAGCGCGCAGGCATGGTATTTCAGAATCCGGATAATCAGATCATCAGCCAGGTGGTCGAGGAAGACGTGGGTTTTGGCCCCGAAAATCTGGGGGTCCCTACAGAACAGATCTGGGAGAGAGTGGAAGAAAGCCTGCGGGTAGTAGGCATGTATGAATATCGAAAATACTCTCCCAATAAGCTTTCCGGCGGACAGAAACAACGGGTTTCCATAGCCGGGGTGCTGGCCATGCATCCGAAGTGTATTGTCCTGGATGAACCTACAGCCATGTTGGATCCCAGCGGGCGAAAGGAAGTAATCCGGGCGGTGAGGGCTTTAAATCAGGTAGAGGGGATTACTGTGCTGCTTATCACTCACTATATGGAGGAAACGGTGGACGCTGACTGGATCTATGTGATGGACCAGGGGCATATTGCGCTTCAGGGAAAGCCGAAAGAAGTATTCTCCCAGGTAGAGGAGCTGAAAAACCTGCATATGACGCTGCCGCAGGCAACCTTGCTTGCGGATGAATTGAAAAAGCGTGGAGTGGCACTGCCCGACGGAATTTTAACGATTGAGGAGCTTTTGGAAGAACTCGGCAAACTGATCGATGTGCATGCTGCTTAAGCGACAGGCGTCCGTACTGCGGAGAGAGTGTGATTATGCTAAAACTTGAACATGTAAATTACGAGTATGGACAGGGAACAGAGATGGTGGTTCATGCTTTAAAGGATATCAATCTGGAAATCAACGATGGCGAATTTATTGGCCTGATCGGGCACACCGGTTCCGGAAAATCTACCCTGGTACAGCACCTGAACGGGCTGATCAGGGCAACATCAGGCTCGATTTATTTTGACGGGGAAAATATTTACGCGGATGGATTTTCTATGAAAGAGCTGCGCCGCAAAGTGGGACTGGTATTTCAGTATCCGGAACATCAGCTTTTTGAGGTGGACGTGCTCAGTGACGTCTGTTTTGGGCCGAAAAATATGGGACTGTCGGAGGAAGAAGCCAGAGAGGAAGCAAAAGCGGCTCTTGCTCTGGTTGGCCTGGGGGAGGAATACTATACCC
>JAJQGR010000109.1 GCA_021200345.1 Lachnospiraceae bacterium
TACATTTATACCGGAAACGGCTGAATGAATAACCGGCAAACACGGAGATCACACAGATCAGGATCGCCGCCATGGCTGATACAATAAAGTTATTCTTATAATAGACCAGGAACTTTCCATCCTGAATCAGCGTGATAAACCCTTCAAAAGAGATCTGCTGGGGCCACAGAGTGGGCGTCGCCCTGTAGGATTCAATATTGGTTTTCAGAGCTGTGACCAGCATCCAGTAAACCGGGAACAGAAGGAAAAGGAAGATCACCAGGATCGCCAGATATTTTGCCACCGTTCCCAGGGCACGCAAAACCTTTCGTTTGGTAACTTTTTGCTGCATCTGATTTCCTCCTTACTCTTCTTCTCTCTTGAAAACCAGGTTAAACAGGAATACTACAATGATCATAATCAGAAGCCATACCGTGGTCACCGCAGCACCGGATCCGTAATTGTAATTGACAAAGGCCTCATCGTAGGACAGAACCGCCAGGGTTGTGGTGGCCCCGGCAGGACCGCCGTTGGTCAGCGTGGCAAACAGAGGATACTGCTTGAAATTATCGATGATGCACATGGACACTACCGTGGCAATCACGTTTTTCATGGAGGGCAGAACGATATGGAACAGCCGCGGAAAATATCCTGCCCCGTCAATTTTGGCAGCTTCAATGATATCGTCCGACACATTCTGAAGCCCGGCGATTAACAGCAGAGCCATCAGCGGTATCTGTTTCCACAAAGCAGCGATAATCACGCCCCACATGGCGGTAGCCTTGTTGGACAGCATACCGAAGTCTGTAATAGCTCCCCCGGAAAATACTCTGACCAGATACTGCACAATACCATAAGGATTGGCATAAATCCATGCCCACATCAGACCGGCAATCACGGTGGGAATCACCCAGGGGATCATCATAACACTGCGAAGGATTCTGGCGCCCTTAATATTTCCGTTCAAAAGAAGGGCCAGCGTCAGGCTGATCACAAAGGTCAGACTGACAGTAATCACGACGAAGCGGACAGTGAGTAAAATCGCGCTCTGAAGCTTTCCGGCGGACCACAGACGAATATAGTTGGCGAACTGGTTCCATTCCCCGGGAATGCCCTGTGTCAGATTGACCAGTTTATAATTGGTAAAACTCATCCTCACCGAGTCCACAATAGGAATCAGGATAAAAGCAACACACAGCGCAATAGCCGGAAGCAAAAGTACAAAGCCCAGAAGATTATCGCGGGTTTTACTTTTCAGCAGCTTTCCGCCGTGCCGCCTGCGAATACTGTAGGCGGAGTTTTCCTTTTTTGACATAAAACGCTCCTTCTCAACGCGCGCCGTCGTCAGGCGCATCTGATCTGAATAAGTGAGAGGGCAAAACTGCCCTCTCATTCATCCAAATTGCAGAGCCAATGGTTACTGTTACTGGTTAATGTAATACTCCGCCTGAGTTACATAATCGGAAATCGCATCCTCCAGGCTCATGCCGTTCACCGTATAATTGAGAACCATGGTGGCAAGCTGAGTCTGAACGCTGGTCAGGGAAGCAATGGGAACATAGGAAACTACGTTGTCAGCGCCTGTGGCCGCTCCATCAAGAATGGAGGGAAGCTCACAGTCTTCCATGCCCTCATGTGCGATGAACGCCGGGTTCACCTCATTGATGTACTGTTCCAGGCTCTCCGTGCTGGTCACATACTGGATAAAAAGGTTCACCGCCTCCAGCTGATTCTCCGACAGGCCGCTGCCTACCATGATATTCTGGATGGAGATATTGGAAGCGCCTGTGCCGTAAGTACCCATGGTGGTGGGCAGAGGAGCGGATACCGTGAAGTCCATGGCATTAGCATCTACCTCGCCGATCTGTGCATAGCCCCAGGCCTGGTCAATGTACATGCAGACATTGCCTGCACCGAAAGAAGCGCGATAATCTTTCAGCTTCAGGTTCTCCTGCGTATAACCGCCGTCAATCAGATAGTCATAGAACTCAAGCATTTCAGTCATGGCGGTCAGGTTGGGATCCGAGGTCATATCCGCCAGTGTACCGTCGTCATTTACCAGAGTCCCGCCAAAGGAAGCAAGTACGGAAGCGATGCAGGAGCCGGTAGCGGATACTTCCGCCGTGGTAAAGCCAAGAGTTGTGGTGATGGATTCATCACCCGCATAATATTCAGCCAGAATTTCATTCCATTCTTTCAGTCCGTCAAGGGTGGTTGGGAAATCGTCCATGGACAGGCCAGCCGCCTCAACCAGATCCTTATTTACATAAAGGATCCATGGAGAATAATAAAGCGGTGCGCCGTAAACCTCGCCATTGTAGGTTTCCTGCTCAAGGACGAAATCATAATAGCCGGCATAGAAATCAGCGTCCACCACCTCATCCAGAGGAGCAAGGAAGCCGCCCTCTGCCAGCGTGGATACCCAGCTGCCCTCGCCGAAGATCATATCTACGGAAAGGCCTGAGGCCAGATCATTGGTAAAAGTGGTAATCATGCTGTTGTAATCAACAACGATCGGCTCGATGGTAACCCAGTCATACTCTGCCATGAAATTGTCGATGGTAGACTGCCACCAGTCCGCTTTCGCGGTCTCTGACAGCGCGTAATTGTAGAAGCGCAGAGTCACCGGCTCCTTCTCCTCGGGTTCGGTTTCGGTCTCAACTTCCGCTGTGGTATCAGCTTCCGCTGTTTCCGTGGTCTCGGAACTGGACGTCTCAGTAGTTTCTGTGCTGGATGTCTCAGTGTTTCCTGATCCGCAGGCTGTCAATGAAATCAGCATCGTTGCAGTCAGTAGCAGTGCAAAAAATTTTTTCACTCTTTTTTCCTCCCTGTTTTTTGTAAACACGAGTTTACATGGTTTAAAAAAATATAAACTCGTGTTTACAAAAATTATAACCCGTTACTGGACATGTGTCAATAGTTTTTTTGTATAATTTCAACATATTAATAATTTCTTAAAAAACAACTTATGGAAAAAAAGACAGTTTTTGCACTCATCACAGTTGTAAAATTGTCACAAACTCTTATGAAGGAAATGAAACTGTTGCGACAAAAACAATATTCATCTTGCAAACAGCCCA
>JAJQGR010000043.1:0-842 GCA_021200345.1 Lachnospiraceae bacterium
TAATTGAAAGGCCCACGGGTTTGAATATCCCACCATTGGCTTTGTGATCATTGCGGACACAGATATTTTCGGAGCGGAGAAGAAGCAGAAAAAGAAAAAGCCGTCCGCAGATCTTGTGATCCGGGACTTCGCCGAGCTCCATGTTGGCGATTATGTAGTTCATGAAATGTATGGTCTGGCCCAGTATCAGGGGATTGAGAAAGTGGAAGTGGACCATGTGGTCAGGGATTATCTGAAGCTGGCCTACCGGGACGGCGGGTACATTTATCTGCCGGCTACCGGGCTGCATCTGCTGCAGAAGTACAGCTCCGCTGACAGGAAAGAGCCGAAGCTGACAAAGCTGGGGACAAAAGAGTGGGCCCGCACCCGCCAGAAGGTAAAGCAGGCGGTGGAGAGCGTGGCCCGGGATCTGGTGGATCTTTATGCCCACAGGCAGCGGATGAGCGGTTACGCCTATGGGCCGGATACTGTCTGGCAAAAGGAGTTTGAGGAATTATTTCCCTTCGAGGAGACCGAGGATCAGATGGCCGCGATTGAGGCGGTCAAGAAGGACATGGAGAGTGAGAAAATCATGGACCGGCTGATCTGCGGCGATGTGGGCTACGGCAAGACGGAGATTGCCATCCGGGCTGCCTTCAAAGCGGTGCAGGAGGGCAAGCAGGTGGTCTATCTGGTACCCACTACCATTCTGGCCCAGCAGCACTACCAGACCTTTTTGCAGCGGATGAAAGATTATCCGGTGACGGTGGAGTTGTTGTGCCGCTTCCGCACGGCCTTAGAGCAGAAGCAGACCGTGGAAAATCTGCGGAAGGGTCTGGCGGACATTGTGATCGGGACGCACA
>JAJQGR010000043.1:852-3052 GCA_021200345.1 Lachnospiraceae bacterium
ACGCACAGGGTTCTGTCAAAGGACGTGGAATTTAAAGACCTGGGTCTGCTGATCATTGATGAGGAGCAGCGCTTCGGTGTGGCCGCCAAGGAAAAAATCAAGAAGCTGAAAGAAAGCGTGGATGTGCTGACTTTGACTGCCACGCCTATTCCGCGCACGCTGCACATGAGCCTGATCGGCGTCAGGGATATGAGTCTTTTAGAGGAGGCGCCTCAGGATCGGATGCCCATTCAGACGTACGTTATGGAGTACAATGAAGAGATGGTCAGGGAGGCCATTGTCCGGGAGCTTGCCCGGGGAGGGCAGGTCTTTTATGTATATAACAGGGTCAATGATATTGATATGATCACCGCTTCGGTGGCGTCCTTAGTGCCGGAGGCGACGGTGGCCTTTGCCCATGGCCAGATGGCGGAGCATGAACTGGAGAGGATCATGTATGAATTTGTGTCCGGCAGAATTGATGTGCTGGTTTCCACCACCATCATTGAGACCGGCATGGATATCTCCAACGCCAACACCATGATCATTCATGACGCGGACAATCTGGGGCTGGCCCAGCTTTATCAGCTGAGAGGAAGAGTGGGGCGCTCCAACCGCACAGCCTACGCTTTCATGATGTATCACAGGGGAAAGCTATTGAAAGAAACGGCGGAAAAGCGTCTGGAGGCCATCAGGGAATTTACGGATCTGGGCAGCGGGTTTAAGATTGCCATGCGGGATCTGGAAATCCGTGGCGCGGGCAATATTCTGGGACGATCCCAGAGCGGACACCTGGAGGCGGTAGGATATGACCTTTATTGCAAGATGCTAAATGAGGCCGTGGCCTTGGCGAAGGGTGAGCCGGTGCGGGAAGAGCCAAATACAACTGTGGAGCTTAGCGCGGATGCCTTTATTCCGGAGGAATATATTGTCAATGAAGGGCAGAAATTAGACATTTACAAGCGGATTGCGGCGATAGAGACTGCAGACGAAAAGGAAGATATGCTGGAGGAACTGAAAGACCGGTTCGGCACGGTTCCGGAGCCGGTGGACAATCTGATGCGGATCAATATCCTGCGGGTACGGGGACAGAAAATGCGGATGACGGAGATTAAAAATACCGGGAACCGGCTGCAGTTTGTGCTGCGGTCCGACGCAAAAGTGAGCCCTGACAGAATTCCTGACTTTATCCGGTCATTGCGGGGCGCCATGACCTTTACCCCCATGGGAACGCCTACATTCACCTATCGGTCGCAGCTGACCGGTATGGTGGAGAAGGACGCCAGGATTTTGCTTTCGGACGCGGAGATGATTCTGGACAAAATGGAGGAAGAACTGTATAGTATAGAAAAGGAGGTATAGCAAATGCACGAATCGGGCGAGGATTATCTGGAGAGCGTGCTGCGGATCAGCAGGAGAAAAGGAAATGTGCGGGCCATTGACATTGTCAGAGACCTGGGGGTCAGCAAACCAAGCGTCAGCGTGGCAGTGCACAATCTGGAGGACGGCGGGTATTTAAAGATTGACGGATATCAGATCACGCTGACCGATGCGGGAAGAGAGATCGCTGAGAGGGTGATCGAGAGGCATGAGCTGTTTCATCAGTTCCTGGCCAGCCTTGGCGTGGATGACGCCGTGGCGGAGGCGGACGCCTGTAAGATCGAGCATACTCTGAGTGTGGAGAGCTTTCAGGCGATGAAAGAGTTTATCACGAAACATATGGCGGAGGAAGAACAGCAAAAGTGACGGGAAAGCCGCGGAAAATGTACGGGATGTGCATTTCCGCGGTTCTTTTGCGCTGCTGATTGTCACATTTTTGTATTGACAAACCGGCGGGACTTGCGTAGAATGGCGTTGACACTTTAATTAAAAAAATTTAACTAAAAATTTTTAAGGAGAAACAGAAATGGAATTTGAAAAAGTAAAGCAGATCATAGTGGATACCCTGGCGATCGATGAGGAGAAAGTGACCATGGAGGCGTCTTTAAAGGATGATCTGGGAATAGATTCTCTGGACAGCGTTGAGCTTTCCATGAACCTGGAGGATGAGTTCGGCGTTCAGATTGAGGAAGAGAAGCTTGCGGAGTTTGTGACCGTGGGCGATATTGTGAATTATCTGGCTTCCCTGGCATAAAAGGGAACGACAGCTGTGGGGGATAAGTATGCCTTCAATATTTACGAAGACCCGCGCCCGGTCTCTGGCCAATAAGGCAGTCAGGGA
>JAJQGR010000152.1:0-13449 GCA_021200345.1 Lachnospiraceae bacterium
CACACCCACAGGGGGTATATTATGGCGGTCAGATCTGCGCGCCGGTGGTAAGGCAACTTTTTGAAAATATTCTTCCCTATTTGGAGGAAAAGGAGTATACTCTGTCATAAACTATGGAGGAAAAAATACAATGTTTCAGGAATTGATCTATCCGGTGATCATCCCGGTGGTGGTTTCCTTTCTCATCACTGTGGTGCTGGGACCTATCGTGATCCCCTATTTAAAAAAATTAAAATTCGGCCAGACAGAGCGGGAGGAGGGTCCCCAGAGTCATAAAAAAAAGACCGGAACCCCCACGATGGGGGGCATTATTTTCCTGGTCAGCATTACGCTGGTCAGCCTGTTTTATGTAAAGGATTATCCGGATGTGGTGCCTGTCCTGTTTCTGACGCTGGGATTTGGTCTGATCGGTTTTGTGGACGATTATATCAAGGTGGTGTTGAAGCGCTCCATGGGTCTGACAAGTATGCAGAAGATGCTGGGACAGATCGTGGTGACCGGTGTGTTCGCCTTTTATATGCTGGCGGTCAGGGACGCGGATCTTTCCATGCGCATTCCATTTATGGACAAGACTCTGAATGTGGGATGGTTTAGTATTCCTCTGATGTTTTTTATCATCCTGGGCACCGTCAACGGCTCCAACTTTACGGATGGAATCGACGGGCAGGAGAGCAGCGTGACGATTATGATCGCCACATTTTTCACGGTGGCCGGCATGGGCCTTGGCGTGGGGATCACTCCCATTACCTGTGCGGTAATCGGAGGCCTTTTGGGATTCCTGATGTTTAACGTGTATCCGGCCAGCGTATTTATGGGGGATACCGGGTCTTTGGCTTTGGGAGGGTTTGTAGCGGGCTGCGCTTATATGACGGGGCTGCAGCTGTTTATCCCCATTGTGGCGCTGATCTATCTGGTGGAGGTGGCCAGTGTGATCATTCAGGTTACATATTTTAAACTCAGTCACGGAAAGAGGATTTTCAGGATGGCACCCATCCACCATCATTTTGAGCTGGGCGGATGGAGTGAGACGAAAGTGGTGGCGGTATTTACCACGGTAACGGCGCTGCTGTGCCTGGTGGGGCTGGCCGGACTGTAGAGGGGAAATTTCACGCCTGATTTGACGGATCAAACCGCGGCGTGGAAGGAGGAGTTATGGATTTTTCGGAAAAAAAAGTATTGATTATAGGAAGCGGGAAGAGCGGCATGGGTGCGCTGTCTGCGCTTTGCCATGTGAAGGCCGTCTGCACTGTATATGACGGGAATGAAAAGCTGACGGAGGAAGAGATTTTAAAGAAGTGCGCGGAACATCAGCCGGAGGCCGTTATTATCGGAGAGGTGTCCGATCAGGCGCTCTCCGGTTTCGATCTGGCAGTGATCAGCCCGGGGGTTCCCATTGACTCTCCGCTGGTGCTGCGGCTGGAAGCGCTGGAGATTCCGGTGATTGGCGAGGTGGAGCTGGGCTTTGAGCTGGCGAAGGGAAGGCTTGTGGCTATCACCGGCACTAACGGGAAGACCACCACTACCACGCTGGTGGGACAGATGATGGCGGATTATTTTTCTTCGGTTTTTGTAGTAGGAAATATTGGAAATCCATATACTTTAGAGGCGTTAAAGACCACGGATGAGAGCGTGACGGTGGCGGAAATCAGTTCCTTTCAGCTGGAAAGCGTGGAGAGCTTTTGCCCTGTGGTGTCAGCAATCTTAAATGTGACTCCTGACCATTTAAACCGTCATTATACCATGGAAAATTATGCCGCCGTGAAAGAACGGATCACCAGAGGACAGACGAAGCAGCAGTATTGTATTTTAAATTATGAAAACAGTTATACCCGGGATTTTGGGGAAAACCGCTGCCCTGCCACGCCCATGTATTTTTCATCAAAAAGGGAGCTGGAAGACGGTATATACTATAAGGACGGCACCATTTATATCGCGTGGAACGGGAAGAGCACGCCGGCGTTAAATGTTGATACGGACATGAATCTGGTGGGAATGTGCAACGTGGAAAATGTGATGGCGGCGCTGGCGATCGGATTATGTATGGATATCCCTCTGAAAAGTCTGCTGCAGACCATCAAAAATTTTCACGCGGTGGAGCACCGCATTGAGTTTGTGGCCACAAAGGCCGGGGTGGATTATTACAACGATTCCAAAGCCACCAATCCGGATGCGGCAATTCAGGGGATCCTGGCCATGAACAGGCCTACCATTCTGATTGGCGGCGGGTATGACAAGGAGAGCGAGTTTGACGACTGGTTTGCGGCCTTTGGCGGGAAAGTGAAGCTCCTGGTGCTGATTGGTCAGACCAGAGAAAAGATTGCTGCTTGTGCCGACAGACACGGCTTTCACCAGTATGTGTTTGCGGATTCTTTTGAGGAGTGCCTGAGAATCTGCACCCAAAAGGCGGACGAAGGGGACGCGGTACTGCTTTCACCGGCCTGCGCCAGCTGGGGGATGTTTCCCAATTATGAGGAACGGGGGAAACAGTTTAAGGAGTATGTGAAACAGCTGCCGTGAATAAGGTGTCAATGAGGAGAGAAGCTTTGGCGAGAGGAAATGTAAGAAAGGAAAAGCTGTCCATTGTAAAGGAAAAGCCGCGCAAAGAGACCTTTTATTTTGATTACAGTCTTTTGCTGGTTATGATGTTCCTGATTCTCTTTGGACTGATCATGGTGTATTCCGCCAGTTATTATGAGGCGATGACAACGCCAAGCATCGGCGATCCCACGTATTATGTCAAAAAACAGGCGCTTGCTACGGCGCTGGGCCTGGCGGGCATGTACGTGGTGTACCGGATCCCTTATCAGGCCTTTCGGAAACTGGGGTATATACCGTATATCTTATGTTATGTGGTTATTTTTATGATCATTCCTTTCGGTTATGAGGCCAATGGCGCCCGTCGCTGGATTGATCTGGGAGGTGTTATCCGGTTTCAGGCAGCGGAACCTGTAAAGCTGGGCATGATTGTGTTCTTTTCCAATTTTATTTATGGTTATCGCAAAAAGCTGAATGATTTCCGGACGATGGTGGTCATGCTGGCCCTGACCGCGCCGGTTTCCCTGCTGGTGTGGAGGCTGACGGAAAATATGAGCTCAGCTCTGATTATCGCCGCCATCTGCGTGGTCATGATTTTTGTGGCCAGCAAGGATTATAAAAGGTATATTGCCATGGGGCTTGCGGCAATTGCAGCGGCGGCCGGGGCGGTGTATTATATTGTCTGGCTGTCGGAGAACGCCGGCGAAAGTGCCACAGGCGTCAGGGGAGAGCGTATTTTAGCCTGGCTGGATCTGGAAAAATATGCCTCCGGCAAGGGGTATCAGACTCTGCAGGCGCTTTACGCTATCGGTTCCGGAGGCATCTGGGGAAAGGGCCTGGGGCAGAGCATCCAGAAGCTGGATTTTCTGCCGGAGGCGCAGAATGATATGATCTTTTCCATCATCTGTGAGGAACTGGGGCTGTTCGGCGGTATCGCGGTGATTTTAATGTTTATGATCCTGATCTGGAGGATGGCAATTATCGCCAGTCACGCAGCGGACCTGCAGGGCTCCATGCTTGTGGTGGGCGTCATGGCCCACATTGCCGTACAGGTGATTTTAAATGTGGCTGTGGTTACCAACACCATTCCCAATACGGGAATTTCCCTTCCATTCATCAGCTATGGTGGCACCAGCGTGTGCTTCCTGATGCTGGAGATGGGGCTGGTGTTTTCTGTGGCCCGCGGCATCAGGATTACCAATTATGATGACTGAGTCCTTCGCGGCGGGGCGCTTTGGCCGCCGGCGGCCGCGGCCCGGGGCGGGGATAAAGGAGAACAGAGGTGTGAGGAGACGGGGAGAGCTCATAAGGCACAGGGCACTGAAGCTGCTGACAATCATGGTCATCCTTCTGATTTTGCTTGGGGTTGTCTGGTGGTTTCTTTCGACCTATACGATCCACACAGTGACGGTGGAAGGAAGCACACACTACACAAATGAGGAGATTGAGGAAATGGTGTTTCAGAATCCTCTGGACAATATTTCCCTGATCCTCTCCTGGAAGTATCAGAATAAAACCATTACCGACGTGCCTTTTGTGGAATCCATAGAGGTGACGGTGGTGGGAAATGACAGTGTCAGAATCAGGGTGTATGAAAAATCCCTGGCGGGCTACATTGAATATCTGGGGCAATACATGTATTTTGATAAGGACGGCACTGTGGTAGAGGTTTCTTCCCAGACAACCGCGGGCATTCCTCTGGTCACCGGTCTGAAATTTGATTCGGTGGTGCTGAATGAACCGCTGCCGGTAGAAAATTCGGAGGTGTTTCAGTACGTTCTGGAGCTGACGAATCTGATCAACAAATATGAGCTGACGGTGGACAAGATTTATTTTTCGCCGGATCTGGACATAACGCTGTACATTGGAGATGTACTGGTAAGTCTGGGAGACAGTTCACTGCTTACGGAAAAAATGATGAAGCTGAGAGATACCTATCCGGAGCTTGAGGGATTGTCCGGCACACTGCATCTGGAAAATTACACGGGAAGCAGTTCGGTGATCACCTTTAATACGAATTGAGAAGTACAGAGAAAAATAGCAGCAAGAAAATGCAAAAAACCAGAAAAATCTGTTGATAAAAGTCGAAAAAGAATATAATATAAAGTATATATGTGAATGGAGGACGTTCCGGCTGTGATTGAATTATTTTCTGACGAAGTGACATCAAGCGCGCGTATCATTGTGGTGGGCGTGGGCGGCGCAGGTAATAACGCTGTAGATAGAATGGTAAAGGATCAGGTAGAGGGGGTAGAGCTGATCGCGATCAACACGGACAGTCAGGCCCTGAAGATGTGCCAGGCCCCTCAGGTGATCCAGATCGGCGAGAAGCTGACAAAGGGACTGGGCGCGGGAGCAAAACCCGAGATCGGGGAGAAAGCCGCGGAGGAGAGTCTGGATGAGATCAAGAAAGCGCTGGAGGGCGCGGAGATGGTATTTGTGACCTGCGGCATGGGCGGCGGCACAGGTACCGGCGCGGCGCCGGTGGTAGCCAAGGTGGCCAAGGATATGGGCATCCTGACGGTAGGCATTGTGACCAAACCCTTTAAGTTTGAGGCCAAGACCCGTGCCAACAATGCGGCGGGCGGTATCGAGAGGCTGAAAGAAAACGTGGATACACTGATCGTGATCCCCAATGACAAATTACTGGAGATTGTGGATCGCAGAACCACCATCACGGACGCGTTAAAGAAAGCGGACGAGGTGCTGCGCCAGAGCGTGCAGGGAATCACGGATCTGATCACCAGGCCGGCCATCATCAATCTGGATTTCGCGGATGTGAGCACTGTCATGAGGGACAAGGGCGTGGCGCATATCGGAATCGGGACAGGCACCGGTGATACCAAGGCTTCTGATGCGGTGCGTATTGCTGTGGAGAGCCCGTTGCTTGAGACAAGCATTGACGGGGCTACCGATGTGATTATCAATGTATCCGGAGACATTACTCTGGCGGATGCTGCGGACGCCAGCGAATATGTTGGCAATATCTGCGGCGACAATGTAAATGTTATTCTGGGCGCCATGTATGATGATACGGTGAAGGATACCTGCACGGTGACGGTGATCGCCACCGGTATCGGACAGAATAATAAGACAAATATGTTCTCTTTCAGCAGCAACCTGGTATCTCCGACGAAGAGGCCAACCTCTTATACATCCCTGGGATCCTCGTCGTTATCTTCTTCCGCGCCAAAGAGCGGTGTGTCCAGCGCCACCGGATCTCTTCCGCCGTTAAAGAAGAGTGATCTGACCTCTTCCATTGAGGAAAGAAATTTAAAGATTCCGTCTTTTTTAAACAATAATAATAACAACAAATAAGAAGCAGAGAATTGCATAAAGTGTACGAAAGCGGCGTACCCTGTAAAGCAGGGTAGGCTGCTTTGTTGCGTTTAGAAGGGAAAAGGAGGTATTTTCACATGACCGTCCGGCTGTACCTGGACAGCATTTTTCTGATGCAGCTGTTTTTAAACTGTGTGGTTCTTTCTGTTGTCAGAATGCAATTGGGAATTTCTGTCTCCCGGAAGAGAATATGGCTGACAGCCGCTGGAATGTCCGGGCTTGATACCTGCTTTTTTTTGCTGCCTTTTTCCCTGCTCTGGCTGGAAGTGACAGCCACGGTTCTCAACGCTCTGGGGCTGTGCTTTTTGTTTTTGCCGCTCAGATATCGGCGGCACTGGCGCAGGCTGCTTTTGTACGGGCTGGCGGATACCCTTGTGGCTTCCGGAATTCTGCGGATTGTGATGAGCTGGTGGTATGCGCTGACCGGAGGGATGCCCGGACTTTGGGCGTTTTTAATGTGTGCGCTGATTTTATATGAGACAGCTGTCTGGGGGATTGGGCGGTACAAAAAGAGCCGGGGACGGCATATTTATCCTGTAACCATTTTGAGTGCCGGGCAAAAGCGTCAGGTGCAGGCTCTGTACGATACGGGAAACGGCCTGACGGAGCCTGTCAGCCGCCGTCCGGTATGTCTGGTGGAGGAGGAGCTTTTGGCCGGGCTGACGCTGGAAAATCCGTTGTTTTTCAGAGCCATTCCATTTCATACGCTGGGCTGTGATGAGGGGCTTTTATATGGAATTGAGATCCCCGAGCTTTTGATCGACGCGGAGGACGGGGTGCACAGCGTGAAGGAGGTGATTTGCGCCGGAGTGTCAAAGCCTCTTTCCCCCGGAGGAAAATATCAGATGATTTTGCACCCGGGACTGTTCTGAAAATGCTTCGGGGCACATAGAATGAAGGAGCGGACAAAACAGTTCGCATCAGGAGGGCAATCAATTTGAAAACAATCCAATGGATTCTCAGACTTTTAAAAAATCCCGGGGAGGAAATCTTTGACGAAAATGTGCTTTACTATATCGGCGGAGCGGACGTGCTTCCGCCGCCTTTAGAGCCAAAGCGGGAGGAGGAGATGATCCGCCTGCTTACTACAGACCGGGCGCCCTGGGCCAGACAGACACTGATTGAGCATAATCTCAGGCTGGTGGTGTATATCGCCAAACGCTTCGACAATACGGGGGTGGGCGTGGAGGACCTGATTTCCATCGGCACCATTGGACTTTTAAAATCCATCAATACATATAAAGCGGACAAAAATATCAAGCTTGCCACCTACGCTTCCCGCTGCATTGAAAATGAAATTCTCATGTATCTGCGCCGTACCAGCAAAAACAGGGCGGAGGTCAGCATCGACGAGCCGCTGAACACGGACTTTGACGGGAATGAGCTTTTACTGGGAGACATTCTGGGCACAGATGAGGACGTGATCAGCCAGAATCTGGAGCGGGAGGCGGAGCATCATCTGCTGTGCCGTTCGATTGAGCGGCTGAGCAAGAGAGAAAAAACCATCGTCTGCCTGCGCTTTGGCCTGCGGCTGGAACCGGAAAAGGGAGGGGAGAGCCAGGTGTATCCTGTGGAGGAAGGAAAGGAAATGACCCAGAAAGAGGTGGCGGCGCTGTTGGGTATTTCCCAGTCCTATATTTCCCGGCTGGAAAAAAAGATTATGCTGCGTCTGAGAAAGGAGATGCTAAAAGAGAGCTGAGCCGCCATATCATTCTGAGAGGCTTCTTCCTGATGGAAGATCATGCAATATTCCTGATCCTGCAGTGGTTTCTTTTATCTTTCTGTGGTATGATAAACGGATAAGAAAACGAAGAGAAAACGTAAATCAGAGGGATCTCTTTGGAAAGTAGTATATGAAATCCTGGAGGAAATATGAAAGAAACAGAAAGGAAAGTCCGCGTGGCGCTGATCGGCGTTGGCGGCATGGGACGAAAATACGCGGAAATGATTGTGGCCGGCAAGGTGCCGGACATGGAGCTGACGGCCCTTGTATGCCGAAATGCCCAGGCGAAAGCCTGGGGAGAGAGTCTTGGCAGGGAGAGAACAATTTACCTCAGCGCGGAGGAGCTGTTCTCCCACCCGGATGGGTATGACGCGGTGCTCATTGTGACGCCTCACAGAACCCACCCGGAGCTGGCACTGAAGGCCTTTTCCCTGGGCAAGCATGTGCTGTGTGATAAGCCGGCGGGAGTAGCGGTGTCCCAGGCCCGGGCCATGAGGGAAGCGGCGGAGACAGAACAGCTGATTTACGGAATGGTCTTCCATCAGCGTCTGTACCCAAAGTACAGGAAGATCAGGGAATTACTGAGGAACGGTACCCTGGGAGACTTGAACAGGATTTTGCTGGTCAACACCCGGTATTTCCGGACAGAGTATTACCACCATTCCGGTTCCTGGCGCAGCAGCTGGAACGGAGAGGGCGGCGGCGCGCTGATCAACCAGGGCCAGCATATTCTGGATATCTGGCAGTGGCTGTTTGGAATGCCGCAAAAG
The DNA here is from genome assembly GCA_021200345.1 of Lachnospiraceae bacterium. Lineage (GTDB taxonomy): Bacteria > Bacillota > Clostridia > Lachnospirales > Lachnospiraceae > RGIG6307. Next base: position 8,368 of record JAJQGR010000152.1, read on the forward strand.
CTGACGGCACAGATTCCCTTTGGAAAATATAATGACTTTCTGGTGGATGATGAGGCGGTTATCAGTATGACCTATCCGGACAACCTGAGCGCCCTCTTTGTGCTGACCACCGGGGAACCGGTTCATCAGGAGCGGCTGGAGATCACAGGCAGCAGAGGGAAGCTTTTGATGGAGGACGATACGCTGCATCTCTGGCGGTATGGTGACGACAGCCGCCATTATGCGAAGACGGCGCAGGTGACCGACGGAAAGCTGCTGGATGTCCGGGAAGAGGTCATACATATACAAAAGGATGAGGAACCTTATCCGCAGATGCTGGAAAACTTCGCTCAGGCGGTTCTTTGTGATGATCCCTCTTTGCTGATCGCGCCGGGAGCGGAGGCTGTCAATCCCCTGATGCTGACCAATGCAGCTTATCTTTCCGCGTGGAAGGGGAAGACGGTGACGCTGCCCGTGGACGGGGAAGAGTATGACCAGTTCCTGGCGGCAAAATGCCGGGAGGAAGCCATAAAACAGCCCGGGAAAGTGTAAGGCTTTCCCGGGCATCACTGTGCGCTGTGCTTATTTTGTCCCGAAAATCCGGTCCCCGGCGTCTCCCAGTCCCGGGCAGATATAAGCGTTTTCATTCAGGCACCGGTCCAGATGACCCACATAAATCTGGATATCAGGATGTGCCTCATGGAGCCGCTTTAAGCCCTCCGGGGCGGCGATAATACACATGAATTTGATCTTCACGCCGCCGTGCTGCTTGATCAGGTTTACCGCGTCCACGCCGGAGCCGCCGGTGGCCAGCATGGGATCCACCACCAGGATGGTGCGCTCCTCAATAGGAAAGGGCAGCTTGCAGTAATATTCGTGGGGCTCATGGGTTTCAGGGTCTCTGTACAGGCCGATATGTCCCACTTTCGCGGTGGGAGACAGAGCCAGGATGCCGCTGACCATACCCAGACCCGCGCGCAGGATCGGGACGACGGCCATCTTACGTCCGGCTACCATCGGCGTCATGCAGGTTTCAATGGGCGTTTTGACCTCCACATCCTCTAAAGGCAGATCGCTTAAGGCCTCGTATCCTTCCAGCATGGCGATTTCCTCCACCAGCTTGCGGAATTCATTTGTCCCCGTATTCTCATCCCGAAGGCGGGAGATCTTGTGCTGTAAGAGCGGGTGGGTCAGGATATATACGTTCTGCATATTTTCTAATGATTCCATGATTTCCTCCTTGATGCGGGCGCAGGCCCGATTTTACTGGCAACAAGTATAGCACAGAGATGGCGTTTTGTCATAGCAAATGTGAAAAAAATCTAAAACCTGTGTGAAATTATCTCTTGACGGATCTATGTGTATTCCAGTATACTCTCTCCTAATGAGGTTGATTCAATGCCCCAATACAACAAGAGAGGAGAGTTATTATGAGTCAGCAACAAGACGGCGCAATCCGCGACGCCAGGACGCTTGGGGTACCCAAGATGCTTCTGCTGGGATTGCAGCACATGTTCGCCATGTTTGGCGCCACTATTCTGGTTCCTGTATTAACAAATACTTACTTCGAGGGAGAAGGACTTTCGATCCAGGTGACTTTGGTCTGTGCGGGCCTTGGAACATTATTTTTCCATGTTTGCTCCAAATTCAAGGTTCCTGCGTTCCTGGGTTCTTCTTTCGCTTTTTTAGGGGGATATGCCACGGTTGCCGGGATGAATACCGGGAAGTTCGCGGATATGACCATGGGGGAGAAGCTGCCCTATGCTTGCGGCGGCGTGGTGGTGGCAGGCCTTTTGTATCTGGTCCTGGCGCTGGTCATCAAGGTGCTGGGGGTGAAAAAGGTGATGCGGTTTCTGCCTCCGGTGGTCACAGGCCCCATTATCATCTGCATCGGGCTGTCCTTAGCCCCCAGTGCGGTGTCCAACGCCTCCACCAACTGGTTCATTGCCATCATCGCTTTTGCGGTGATTGTGATTTTCAATATCTGGGGAAAAGGAATGTTTAAAATTATCCCCATTCTGATGGGTGTGGTGGTTTCCTACGCGGTGGCGTTTGCCATGAACGCTGTGGGCATGACAAATCCTGACGGTTCCGTCATTCTGGATTTTTCCGGTGTGGCGGCTGCCAGCTGGGTCGGCCTTCCGCCGTTCCAGATCTGCAAATTTGATATTTCCGCCATTCTGGTGATGGCGCCCATTGCCCTGGCGGCCATGATGGAGCATATCGGCGATATGTCCGCCATCTCCGCCACTGTGGGTGAGAACTTCATCGAGGACCCGGGCCTGCACAGAACCCTGATGGGTGATGGTCTGGCAACCTCTTTATCCGCTTTCTTCGGCGGCCCCGCCAATACGACCTACGGGGAGAACACCGGCGTTTTGGAGTTAAGCAAGGTCTATGATCCGCGCGTCATCCGTCTGGCGGCCATCTTCGCGGTTGTGCTCGGCTTTATTCCGAAGGTGGCGGAGGTCATCGGCTCCATGCCTGCTTCTATCATCGGAGGTGTCAGCTTCATGCTTTATGGTATGATTTCCGCCATCGGTGTGCGCAATGTGGTGGAAAATAAGGTGGATTTTACCAAATCCCGCAACCTGATTATCGCGGCGGTGATCCTTGTCACCGGCCTTGGCTTCTCCGACGGCCTGACCTTCACGGTGTTTGGTACCTCCATCACTCTGACGGCCCTTGCCCTGGCGGCAATTCTGGGCATTGTCCTAAATCTGATTCTGCCTGGCAATGATTATGTCTTTGGGGAGAACCCGGAGGCGGATCAGCACCGGGGAGTGAATATGAAGCCGTAACAAATGATTGATTTTCCCGCGGTTTGTTTGCGTCTTTGGTATTGACAGGACAGGCCGCGGGTGTTATATTTTCGTACGTAAGTGAAACTTCAGGGCGGGGTGCAATTCCCCACTGGCGGTGACGCGCCGACGCGCTGCAGGCAGCAGCGTAAAGAAAGCGCCCAGTCCGCGACCCGATGAAACGTCGGCTGAACCGGTGCGACTCCGGTACCAACGGTGACCAGAATTGGTATGCAGGAATGGAGATGCTGTATATGGGCTTTCAGACTCAGGACAGGCGGCAGCTCATCTGTTCCCGGCAACAGTCCGGATGGAAGAAGGAGGAAAAATGAATACTGAAAAGAAACTTTCAACCCAGAAACTTTGCTTTATCGGCCTTTTTGGCGCACTGAGCGCGGTACTGATGCTCTTTGATATTCCGCTGTTTTTTGCCCCATCGTTCATGAAACTGGACCTGGCTGAGCTGCCCGCGATTCTGGGTGCTTTTATGTTTGGCCCGCTGGCGGGAGAGTGCATTATTATTGTGAAGATTTTGCTCAATCTTCTGCTGACCGGCACCAGCACCATGTATGTGGGAGAGCTTTCCAATCTGATCCTGTCCAGCATTTATGTGCTGACGGCGTCTTTGATCTATCAGCGTCATAAGACCAGAAAGCGGGCGGCCGTCTCTCTGGTGGTCGCTGTGGCGGCGGTCAGCCTGGTGGCGCTGGTTACCAACACATTTTTTATTTTCCCGGCCTACGCGGTGATTTACGGCATGTCCATGGAGACCATCGTCAGTATGGCGGCCGCGGTCAATCCTCTGGTACATAACACCATGACCATGATGCTGTTCAGCGTTTTTCCGTTCAATATTGTAAAATACAGCGCGGTCAGCATTATTACCTTTATTGTCTACAAAAAGCTGCATGTGGCGATCAATAAAATGATCAGGTAACCTGTGAAAACGCAAGCGGGGAAATGAAACGGATGCTTCATTTCCCCGCGTTTTTTTCTGGCAGACCGGATACTGGAAAAGCTGCCCTCAGACTGACCGTGAGCAACAGCGGAACAATGATATGTTGCGAAATCATTACAAATATGTTAAGATGGGAAAAGTCAGAAGACAGCACTGCCATTTTTTCACATGCCTGGCGCGGAAGAAAGGGTGTGCTGCCAAAAAGGAGGCTGCTATGAAAGAAGACGCAGGAGCAGGAAAGAAATTTCACACGATCACCGTCACAGGCAGTGATCCGGAAGAGAAAACGCTGACATTTCAGCTTAGGAATACGACAATTTATCTGATTGTAGCCGGGGTCTGCGTGGTGGTGGGGGTACTTCTGGGTTTCATTATCTTTGAGACCAGGCAGGTGCTTGAGATCAGCGCCCGGATGACGGAGAAACAGCAGGAGTTAAGCGACGAATACGCTAATCTTGCCGCCCAGTATGAGCAGCTGGAGGGGCAGTATGCGGATGAAATCCTGGAAAATGAGGATCTGACAAGTCAGGTGGAGGCGCTGACGGCCACGCTTCAGGATAAGCTGGCGGCAGAAGAAGAGGCCAGCGCTCAGGCGGAGTCAGAAGCACTTCCCACAGGCTTTCCGGTGACTGGCTCCAGTACCCCGGCGGAGCTTCCGGAGGGGGAAAGCGAGCTGGACGAAGCAGTCTACTATGAGGGCAGCGAGGGCGCCGTGGTGGTGGCCACAGGTACAGGCACGGTGGAGCTGATCCGGGAGAACGCGTACGGCTACTATGAGGTACATATCGATCATGGCAACGGATACGTCTCTATCTATACCAATATGGGAACGCCGCTGGTCAGAGAGGGCGACGCCGTAGTGCGGGGCACGCCGTTATATCTGATTCAGGAGGACAATACCCTGATCAAGTATCAGATCACGAAAGACAATGCCCTGATCAATGTCTATACCATTATGTCCGTGGAGGGATGAGCAGCATCGCCTGTCCGGTGAACCTGTGTCCGGAACTCAGTCGTTTTTTGGCACTGGCCGGTTTGCGGAGGCAAGACGATCGAACACCAGCGCATAGCCGTCGTTCCCGTAATTTAAGGAGCGGTTCACCCGGCTGATGGTGGCGGTGGAAGCGCCGGTTTTTTCGGCAATGTCCAGATAAGTCTTTTTCCGGCTCAGCATGGAGGCCACCTCATAGCGCTGAGAAAGGCTTAAGAGTTCATTGACGGTACACAGATCCTCGAAGAAGCGGTAGCATTCCTCGCGGTTTTCCAGAGAGAGAATGGCGTCGAACAGCTGATCAACAGCCCTGGTTTTTATTTTTTCATTCATAATGGCACACTCACTTTAAC
>JAJQGR010000152.1:13459-14478 GCA_021200345.1 Lachnospiraceae bacterium
CACTTTAACACTGTAAAATTTTAACTTGTGACTATCCGATACTAACACAGCAAAACAAAAATGTAAAGCGAAAACAGGTGAGAAGATGACAATTAACACAGACAACCTTTTGCAGAGTATTCTGGAGAGCCTGGACAGGGTGGATTATATCAGGGCGGAGGAGATTCCGGATATTGACCTTTATATGGATCAGGTCACGTCTCTGATGGAGGAACGGCTCAAACCCAGTACCAGGAATGAGGATACGGACAAGATTCTGACCAAAACCATGATTAATAATTATGCCAAAAACGATCTGCTGCCCCCGCCGGTAAAGAAGAAATATTCCAAAGAGCACATTCTGATGCTGGTGTTTATTTATTATTTCAAGGGTGTCCTTTCCATAGGAGATATTCAGAAGCTTTTACAGCCTCTGACAGAGAGATATTTTCATAATCAGCAGGACGGGCTGTCTCTGGAAGAGGTATATGAGACTGTTTTTTCCATGGAAAAAGGCCGTGCGCAGGAAGTGAAGGAGGACGTCAGGACTGCTTATGAAAGAGCCGGCAGTCTTTTCTCAAATGTGGAGGATGAAACAGAGAGCGAAATGCTTAAGAATTTTGCCTTTATCTGCATCTTAAGCTTTGATGTCTACATGAAAAAGCTGATGATTGAAAAGATCATTGACGGACTGCCCGATCCGCATCCGGTAAAGAAGCGCGAGAGAAAGCAGGAGGATGCAAAAGAATGAAATATCTGATGGATTTACACACCCACAGCGTGGCGGGAGGGCATGCCTACAGTACGGTGAAGGAAAATATGGAAATGGCTTATCTCCATGGAATGGAGGTTTATGGCATCAGTGAACATGCGCCGGCCATGCCCGGGGGTCCTCATGAATTTTTCTTTGGCAACCTGAAGGTCCTGCCAAAGGAATATAAAGGGATGCGTGTACTGGCCTGGGTGGAGGCCAATATTATGGTTCTGGTGGGAACACTTGATCTGTCGGAAAGGAGTGTGAAGCTTCTGGATTATTGCGT
>JAJQGR010000016.1 GCA_021200345.1 Lachnospiraceae bacterium
TATCAACCACCTTCCCTGAGATTTCCTATACTTGAATTATACAGGAAGCTCCTTTTGCATTATCATAGAAAGAATAGACGATTTTATCACCGGAAACCTCCAGAGCCGGAGACATTTCCTGGCTGCTGATGGTTAACTCTCCGATTTCCGTATAGTATCCGATCTGCAGATTTTCATCAATATAATACATTTTGTAAAGGTTGAAATTGGACGTCCCGTACTGGCCGATGAGAACTTCCATACAGCCGTCGGCATTCAAGTCTGTCACCTGCAGGGCAAAGCTTTCCTGAAAACAGAGCGTTTCCTCTTCTCCGGTGAGCTCATAGCGACTCAGGACGGTGTCACTGCCGGATTCCATGACCGCCAGCTCATACTTGCCCGTCCAGTTTGGGCCAAAGCCAGGACCGACAGCGTAGTCGCTCTCATATTTTCCTTCATAGAGCCGCAGCGCCAGCACATAGTCGCCAAAACTGCCCGTACCCATGATGACGGGCTCTGACACCTTGATGTCTGTCTCCGACTTGCTGCAGGCTGTGCAGCTAAAAGCAAGAATCAGCAAAAAAATAACTATATGCCTTCTCATAAGAATCTCCCCTGTTGTTGAATATGCAAACTATATCATATGTGAATGAAATGCGTCAACGTCCGGATCGCAAACTTCTGAAAATTTCAGTTTTATATATTGTCATTTTTGTTTATTTCTGTTATATTTAATTCAGTTTAATTTTAATCAAAATGATTTGAGTTAAATCGAACTGAATTAAGTCAATCAGATTCAAAATATCCCGAGGTGGTTCTTATGTTTATAGGAAGGAAAAAAGAACTTGCCAGCCTGCAGGAGCTGTATGACAGGAAAGGCTTTGGAATGTCCGTGATTTATGGGCGAAGAAGAATCGGCAAATCCACACTGATAACGGAATTTATTAAAGATAAAAGGGCTGTCTTTTACACCGCCACCAAAGTTGGCGCAGCACGCAACCTGGAATTATTTGCACAGCAGGTTCTGTTCCTGTTTGACCCCTCTTTGTACGGAGCTGTCTTTTCCTCAACAGAAGCTGTTTTTGACTACATTACCGATAAACTGACCTCCGAGAAAGTGGTTCTTGTGGTCGACGAATTGCCATACTGGGCTGAGAAAGACGAAGCGCTGCTTTCCATTCTGCAGAAGTATATCGACACAAAATGGCAAAACAAAAATCTGCTGATCATTCTTTGCGGCTCCGCACTCAGCTTTATGGAAAGCAAGGTACTGAGTGAAAAAAGTCCTCTGTTTGGCAGGAGAAGCTCTCAGATCCGGCTGGAGGCCTTCGATTATAAGACCGCCGCACTTTTTGTCCCGGGCTACTCTCTGGAGGATAAGGCCATCTGCTACGGCATCACAGGGGGTGTGGCCAAATATCTGGCCCTGATAGACCCTGGGAAAAGCATCCACGATAATATCAAAAATCTCTTTTTCCACACGGACGGATATCTTTATGACGAACCCCGCAATCTGTTAACTCAGGAGTTTTCAGAGGTAACTCTGGTCAACAATATTATAGAGCAGATTGCTTCCGGCACCAATACCGTTAATCAGATCTCGCAGAAAACCGGAGAAGGAGTGTCTACTGTTCTGTATTCTCTCGACAAACTGATCAGTATTGGCCTGGTGGAAAAAAGAAATTGTATTACGGAGGAAAAAAATAAAAAGAAAACACAATATATGTTAAAGGACCACATGTTTCAATTCTGGTACAAATTCATTCCCCCGGCAGTCAGTGTCATCGAAATCGGACAGGGTAATCTCTACTATGACAGAATTGTAAAGAGACAGCTGCACTCATACATGGGCAGCGTTTTCGAGGATATGTGCCGGTATTACACACTGGAGCAGGGTATTCAGGGAGTCTTCGATAATTTCCTGACCAGAGTGGGAACCTGGTGGGGAGTGGAAACTCTTGATTCTTCTGCAGGAAAGTATCAGCAGGCAGCCGATATTGACGTTGTGGGAATTTCAGAAATTGATAAAACCGTTATTTTGGGGGAGTGTAAATTCAGAAAGGAAAAAATTGATAAGCAGGTTTATGACACTCTGATCAGGCGCTCCTCAGTCATTCAGGGCAAATATCGTATTCTCAGATATGTATTTTTTTCTCTGAGCGGATACACCGACTACTTCCAGACTCTGTCTGGCAATGACATAAAGCTGTTGACTCTGGATGACCTTTACAGGGATGGGGCAGAATAAACTTCTGCCCCTTTCTCTTCGTATTCAGATTGCTCCTTTATCGAGCACCTCATCCACTTTCAGGACGCCCGCGAAGCTCTCTCCTTTTTCATCACCATCTCCAGGCAGATCACGCCCATACCAATCAGCACCGCGCCGACGGTAATGCCTGCCGTCCCTGTGGGGAACAGGCCCAGACTGCTCATCAGGAACACGATCACATTGACCACGCCGTGGATCGCCGCGATCAGCACAAAGCTGCCGCTGTCCCGGTAGGCCATGCAAAGCACCGCGCCGATGACGAAAGCATAAATTCCCTGGACAATATTTCCATGATAAATACCAAAAAGCAGGGAAGCTAAAAGCAGCGCCATAGTGGGTTTCATATACCGGTCCATCTGTACCAGAATAATCCCCCGAAAAAGGAATTCCTCCACCGTAGAGCTGAAAAACCCGTAGAGGATGATTCCTAACGGAATGCCCACCGCGTACAGATTGGCCGCCGCCTCCTGATAGCTGCTGCTGACGGCCAGAAGCCCCGTGCCAATGAAAAACATATTGATCCCCAGCGCCAGCAAAAGGGTGGTAACCACCCACACAAAAGATTTCTGCTGCGGGTTTTGTCCATATTTTTCCTTTGCGGCAGCCAGACACTTTTTGCCGTCCGCCATATAATAGAGGATGATGAAAACCACAATCAGCGTCAGGATCTGGACGATGGCGCTGCCGTTGCCGGAAAAGGCCAGCTTTTCCTCATCAGAATCTTCCAGCACGAACACAAAATTGAACAGGGCGTCGTTTAACTGGCTGATGTAGAGCACCGCATAGC
>JAJQGR010000165.1 GCA_021200345.1 Lachnospiraceae bacterium
AAGCTATTCTGTGGTACAATGCTTTTTATGAAAATAAAAAGAATTCCCAATGATCCTAAAACTATAGAGCTTGTAACCCGGGAGGGCGTGCCCCTGCTGGAATTCCAGTCCCTTTCGAAAGTGGACTTTATCACCCACGGCTTTTCCACCCGCATGGGCGGTGTCAGCAGCGGCATTTATGAGAGTATGAATTTCAAGGAGGACGGTTCGGATCTGAATGAAAATATCCGGGCCAATTACCGGATCATCTCATCGGCGCTGGGGGTGGATGTGTCAAAGATCGTTAGGCCCGCTCTGGTACATGGAACGGCGGTTCATGAGGTGAAAGAGGAGGACTTTGGGGTGGGAGCCCTGGCAAAGAGTACCCTGAAAGGCTTTGACGGACTGATCACTGACAGGCCCGGCGTGACTCTGGCGGCCACTTTCGCGGACTGCGTCCCTTTATATTTTGTGGATGTCAGGCACCGTGCCATTGGGCTGGCCCACTCCGGCTGGAGAGGCACATGCCGCAGAATAGCCTGGTCCATGCTGGAGGCCATGAAAGCGGCCTACGGGACGGAACCGGAGGAGCTTCTGGCGGCCATCGGTCCCTGTATCTGCGGCGAGTGTTATGAGGTGGGAGAGGAGCTGGATCTGGAATTTCAGAAAGGATTCACGGGAGAAATTGAAGAGCGAACCGGGATTTTTTACCGGGAAAAGATCATGCGGCCGACTGTGCGCCTGCAGCCGGGGGAGAGGAAATTTCTGCTGGATCTGCGCCAGGCCAATCTGCAGAGCCTGCTGGCCGCGGGAGTCAAAAAAGAGCGGATCGCAATGGCAGATATCTGTACCTGCTGCAATCCGCAGTTGATCTTTTCTCACAGGGCCACCGGCGGAAAAAGAGGCGCCAGCGCCGCGTTTTTGGGGATCCGGCAATAGCCGGTATGCTATCGGAAGCAGTGCCGGACGTCTGACAGGCTAAGCGGAGGCCTCTGTTTCCGCTTCCCGGGGCAGCTGAATCAGCACCTGCTGGACCCGGTTTTCGTTGACCTCGCGGACCTTCAGTGTGATCCCGTCCTCTAAGGTGACCTCCTCCCCTTCCTGGGGAAGCCGGTCCAGCTGGCCGATGATCAGTCCGGCGATGGAGTCATAGTCTTCGCTGAACATTTCCGTGCCCAGCATATGGTTGACGTCTGAAATCTTCATGGAACCGGCCGCCATGTACTCTTTCTCTGAAAGCTGAATCATCCGGTCGTTTTCATCCTCATCATATTCATCTCTCAGATCCCCCACGATTTCCTCCAGCAGATCCTCCATGGTCAGCATTCCCACGCAGGAGCCGTACTCGCTGAGCACAAAGCACACATGCTGGGCTTTCTGACGCATCTCCAGCATCAGGTCGGCGGTCTTTTTAAACTCATAGGTGTAATGAGCGTCCCGCAGAATATCGCTGACATGAAATTCTGTTTCCGGATCCTTCCAGAGAAAATCCTTGATATTGACAATGCCGATGATATTGTCCGGCTCATCCTCATACACCGGGAGACGGGTGTACATGTGATCTCTGAAAAGAGCCAGCACCTCCTCATAGGAGGCATCCTTGGAAACGGTCACCATATCAATTCTGGGCACCATCACATCCTTTGCCACTGCGTCCGAAAACCGGAACAGATTGTAAATAATATCCTTTTCCTCGGACTCAATGACGCCCTCCTTGTGACTTTCCGCTACGTAGGTCTTTAATTCCGTCTCGGTGATGGCATAGGGTCTGGCGTTGGGGTCCAGATGCAGCAGCCGCATGAAAAGGGCCGCCAGATGATCCACCACAAAAATCACGGGAGTGAGGATAATCATCAGCTTATGTATAATAGGAGCATACATAAGGGCCAGCTTTTCTGAGTAGACCTTTGCCAGCGTTTTGGGGGTAACCTCGCCAAACAGGAGTACCAGCAGAGTCAGTACGCCGGTGCCAACGCCGATATAAATGCTTCCGAATACCCGGGTTACCAGGGTGGTGGTAATGGCGGACATGGCGATATTGACCAGGTTGTTGCCAACCAGGATAGTGCTGAGCATTTTGCTGTATTGATTGGTGATCTGTTCCAGAACGACGGCCTGCTGATTGCCGTCCTCGATCAGCGCCTGAATCCGAACCTTGCTTATGCTGGAAAGAGCGGTTTCCGCGCTGGAAAAGAAGCCCGATAAGAGCAACAGAATAAATATGGCTACCAACTGTGTGGTACTTGACGAGTCCAAAACTTTCTCCTTAAAAAACAGATAATGAGGCCGTGGGATAACACTCTTTCGACTTCATTATCGTAAAATAGTGTGGAATAAAAACATTCTTGATATGAAACTATACATTTTCCAAAACTTCTTGTCAAGAATAATCAGGCCTTTGCATATAATTTCATAAGAATTTTATATGAAATTTACAGGGGAAAATGATGGGAAAAGGGTCTGGCGCGCGGGGCGTAAGGGGAGTGATCGGGGCAATGGCGCTGTCCATCCTGCCGGCGGCGATAACGGCGGCAATCCTGATTTTGGCGGCGGCTTTTTGCATGGACCGGTTTTCACTGGGGGAGGACACGCTGACAAAGGTGGTATATGTGATCCATTTCGCGGCGGCCTTTGCCTGCGGCTTCACCATGGGGAAGCTGAAAAAAGAGAAAAAATTTCTCTGGGGGCTGGCGGCGGGAGCCGTCTGGTTTGCCCTGATCCTGCTGTGCGGCCTGGCGGTTTATCATCAGGGCATGAAAACAGACGCCCTGATTTCCGTGCTGGCAGCCTGTGCCGGAGGCAGTATGCTGGGAGGAATGGTATCGTGACCTGGATGAGTACTGTCCGTGCCCGGCAAAGCTCCGGCGAGGTCGGATTTTTGATCAGTAGATTTTGGTGATATCGGCGGGATCCAGGTTGTAAGTGGAGACAAAATCCTCCAGATCCTTTGGCCCGCGCACAAGCATGATATCCTCGAACTGACCGGTGTGAACCTCCTGAAAGCCGGCAGTCTGCTCTCCGGTGCAGATGCTGCATTTCAGGAC
>JAJQGR010000088.1 GCA_021200345.1 Lachnospiraceae bacterium
GATGGATAAGGAACCTGAAGAAAAAAAGTCTTTTTCCGCCGGGGTGAAGCAGGAACTGGCGGCGATTTTGCCCGCGCAAAAGCACTGCCGCAGGGCCGAACTGATGGGAATGTACGAGTACGGCGGACAGATTGGCAGGATTCAGGAGGACTGCTATACCATTGGCTTTCGATCGGAAAATGGCCTGGTCATAAAAAAAGGCTTTACATTGATTAAAAAAACCTTTAATATAGAGACGGAAAAATACCTGACAGAAGAGGAACTGTTTCAATTTTTACATTTGATTGATCATACTGAACAGGAAGCAGTGAAAGATTTGTCTGAGAGAACATGCTGCAGACGGGCATTTGTCCGCGGCGCGTTTTTGGTATGCGGTTCTATCAGTGATCCCAAAGGAGGGTATCACATGGAGTTTGCCTGTGACTGCGAAGAACAGGCGGCTTTTTTATCAGAACAGCTGGCAGCGCTGGGGGTGGAGGCGAAGATACTGGTCAGAAAGCAAAGCTTCATCGTTTACCTCAAGGAAAGCTCAGCCATCGTGGAGCTTTTAGGCAATATGGGGGCCCATGTGTCTTTGCTGGATCTGGAGAACCTGCGGGCCTATAAGGAGATACGCAACAGCGTTAACCGCAGGGTGAACTGTGAGACCTCCAATATCAGAAAGACGGTTGCGGCAGCGGAGAAACAGGTACAGGATATCAACTACATTGCTTCTGTCCGCGGGCTGGAGAGCCTGCCGGAGGGACTTTGCGAGATGGCCAGAGTACGTCTGGAGCATCCGGACGCATCCCTGAAAGAATTGGGAGAGTACCTGACGCCACCGGTAGGAAAATCGGGGGTCAACCACAGACTCCGCAGAATCAGTGACTATGCAGATCAGCTCAGAGAAGAGAGGATCTGTTATGATAAAGGACAGGACTGACTGTTTTTTATCAATATATATCTTTAGTCAACGGAGGAGTATTATGATTAAAAAAAATGTAAAGATTAACCTGGAATCTGGTCTGGATGTCAGGCCGGTGGCTGTATTGGTGCAGGTGGCAAACCGCTACAGCAGTCAAATTTATATCCGCAATGACAAGCACCGCTTTAATGCGAAGAGCATCATGGGAATGATGACCCTGTGCACAGAGAACGCGACAGATCTGGAGATTACAGCGGATGGAGCGGATGAAGAGGAGGCTGTCGCACAGATTGAAAAATATTTATCGGGACAGAGCGCATAAAGCGCTTTCCATAAAAGGAGGTATATGAATATGTTAGTTTCAGCAACTGAGATGCTTCAGAAGGCCAAAGCCGGACATTATGCGGTAGGCCAGTTTAATATTAACAATCTGGAGTGGACCAAGGCGATTCTTCTGACTGCTCAGGAGTTAAATTCTCCTGTGATTCTTGGCGTATCTGAAGGCGCCGGCAAGTATATGGGCGGCTTTGATGTTGTGGTAGGCATGGTCAATGGAATGCTTAAGGATTTAAAGATCACCGTTCCGGTAGCTCTGCATCTGGATCATGGCACTTACGACGGCTGCTATAAGTGCCTGGAGGCCGGTTTCTCCTCCATCATGTTCGACGGATCTCACTATCCGATCGCGGAGAATGTAGCCAAGACTACCGAGCTGGTGGCGGCTGCTCATGCGAAGGGAGTTTCCATCGAGGCCGAGGTCGGCGCTATCGGCGGCGAGGAGGACGGTGTTATTGGCATGGGTGAGTGTGCGGATCCGCAGGAGTGCAAGGCCATCGCAGATCTGGGAATTGATTTCCTGGCGGCAGGCATCGGCAATATCCACGGCAAATATCCGGCAAACTGGAAAGGCTTAAGCTTTGAGACGCTGGATGCCATTCAGGCTCTGACTGGCGATATGCCTCTGGTTCTGCACGGCGGTACCGGCATCCCGGCTGATATGATCAAAAAGGCCATTACCCTGGGCGTGGCAAAGATCAATGTGAATACCGAGTGCCAGCTTTCTTTCGCCGCGGCTACCCGCAAGTATGTGGAGGAGGGCAAGGATCTGCAGGGCAAAGGCTATGATCCCCGTAAGCTTCTGGCTCCCGGCTTTGAGGCCATTAAGGCTACCGTCAAGGAGAAGATGGAACTGTTCGGCTCTGTGGACAAGGCCTGAAATTGAGCGCCGGCTCATTTTACAAAAGAGAAGAGACATCCCCGGAAACCGCTTTGACGGTGCCGGGGATGCTTTTTGGCAAATGAACAAAAAAACAGCGACCGAGTGCCGCTGTCTTTCTGAAAAGGAGGAAACCCAGCAGACTGCTTCTACTGGGTTCTTGTTTATGAAAAAGAATTTTGTTGTCCTGTCTTGGTTATTATCTTACAGAAGAAATTTGGATATTTCTTGATATCAAATTTAACATTCAGAAAATAAATTATGAACAAAATGTAAACATCGGACAGGCGACAATTTTCCTTGACAGTCCTTTCAGTGAAACCTATAATATTAGCCGGGATACCCTATCTTCTGCCCGCCAGGATTTTATCCGGTTCGGGATATTCCTCACCGAAGGTTTCTACGGTTACGGAAGCCATGCGCTGCTCCTCCAGGGGACGGTCATTGTAGTCTGTGCGAACAGACGCAATTTTGTCAACAATGTCCAGACCCTCGGTAATTTGGCCGAAAGCGGCGTAGGCGCCGTCTAAGTGCGGGGCGGGGGCGTGCATGATGAAAAACTGGCTTCCCGCGGAATTGGGAGCCATGGAACGGGCCATGGAGAGTACGCCTTTGGTATGCTTTAAGGCGTTTTGATAGCCGTTCTGGGCAAATTCGCCGCGGATAGAGTAGCCCGGGCCGCCCATGCCGCTGCCCTCGGGGTCTCCGCCCTGGATCATAAAGCCTTTAATGACCCGGTGAAAAATCAGGCCGTCATAAAAGCCTTTCTGAATCAGGAAAATAAAATTATTGACCGTGATGGGAGCAATCTCAGGATAAAGCTCCGCTTTCATCACGTCGCCGTTTGCCATGGTGATGGTAACGATTGGATTTTGTGCCATAACTGGATCTCCTTTGATG
>JAJQGR010000149.1 GCA_021200345.1 Lachnospiraceae bacterium
TTTTCACCCAAAAGTGTACCATCTTCCATTATGAGATTATAATATGGTTCAAGTTCTTTTTTTATGGTTTTCTGAGTATGCCCTGTGAGCGCCTTAAACATAAGAGGATTCGCGTCCATGAAACGGAGATATTCCCGGAACCAGTAAGCTCCATCCAGCCGGATCAGCCGTCGGTAAAGCTTCCATACACACTCCGCCATAATTTTCCAGCTTCCATCTCCTATAAACTCCGTTTTGTCGAATGGCGGTCTGTTCTTTTTACTGCCATAGTGCAGATTATAGGCTTCCCTGGCATCCTCCTCCATCCGTTTCTCCGCTGTCTCCCGGATGCATTCCAGCTGCTCCCAAATGATTGCTTTATCCCCTTTCCGTCGATAACACTCCACCGCAACAATGTTCATCAGATCCCACGAATTCTCTTTCTGCGGCACTAGGGGCTTAACAGAAAAAAGATAATCTAAAACAACGTCGCTCTGCTCCGCGAGTCTCCATCGGTCCGTGCTGGTTTTCTCTTCCTCATCTTTCTTTCCGATCCACCAGTCTCCCTCGCGCTTTTGCTGATCATAAGAAAGCAGATCTGATTCTGCCCATATCATATTTTCCAATAACTTTTTTGAGAACCTGCTGCCGCCTCTGGCAGCCAGCATGCAGAATAAAACCACGGGACGCCACATTGTTTTCATGATATCCTCTTTGCTCCAGAGAATATCCCTGTCTGCGCCGGAAGCAGCAAGCACCTGATCCATTTTCTCTTTAGATAAATGCCAGACTCTGGCAATCGAATACACTACAGTGCGGATTCTGGCATCATCCCAGATAACGCGCCTGATCTCCGCATACAAAGTCTCTGTCAGTTTTTCAAACCGTTCCGCATATGCCCCGTCTATCTCCCATGACAGGATGCCCGGCTCATTCTTACTGACAAACATAAGCGCGTAGTTCATCCGATCTTTTCCGTCCAGTGACAGGTAGTATTCCAGCTTATCCAGGAAATGTCCCGGTGAAGCGGCCCGCAAGGGCTCCGGTTCACATTCAACCCTCTTCGCGGGAGCGGTCCTCCACCAACTGATGCTCTGCAGTTCAGATTGAAACCCTGCATCCAGCCTTGCAAAGGATGAACGAATATAAGGACTTAAGATCCAAGAAGTCCACTTATACCCGTGCTCCACGTCCGGTTTGTGAGATTTTTCCACATACTCCCAGTCTCCTGAAGCTTCCGCGTAATGATACAGGCAATATCGCTCATAATAGTAAGCCCGTTCTTGCCGGCTGGAATCAGCATAACATTTATTTCGCTGCAGCCGGCCTTTCACTTCCTCGACCGAATAAGTCAGGAAATAGGGATTAACCGCCGATCCGCCATAAAAGTTTCCCGCCCTGTGCCATATCTCAATCGCCTCATAATAAAGCCTTGCCGCCTTTTCTTTCTCGTTTAAAGCCGTCCGAATATCCGCCTGAAGCATAAGGAGTTTTCCCCTGCGCCATTTACTTTCGATCTGCTCGTCCGACTGGTCGGGCAAACCATCTGTCAGTTCTGCGTACTTTCTCTCATATTCACTCGCGGCAGCAATATCTCCTTTTTCCAGAGCCAGCCTCCCCCGGATATATGCAATATCCGCGTAACCGCTTCTGACACTTCCAAGGTCCTGTTTTTCCATCTTTTCAAAATATCCCTGTGCGAAATCGCAACCGGAAAGCGCTTCCTCATCATGCCGCAGCTGATACAGCACTTTCGCCAGAAGCAGCTGACTGTTCGCGATCCAGTAAACCATTTTCCCCTTTTGATCATATTCTTCCCGCGCCAGCTCCGCGGCTTTCCGGGCATAGGGAAGCGCTTCCTGCGGCCTGCTCATTTCATAGCAGGAAAATGCCGCCGCCTGATTCAGAGTAAATATGTGTCTGATATTCCATTGGACATACTCCTTCGATACCTGACCTGCATCTATAATCTCGAGGCCTCGAAGCGCGTATCGCAGCGCGTTTTTCAAATATCCCCGCTTCTGATCAAATTCCGCCTTGTATGAGAGATCATTAAGATAAGAATCCATATACTCTCCCTCTTCCAGCAGTTCCTCATAAAGGCGAAACGCTTCTTTCCATGCTTTCTCCGCCTTTTTAAGCAGAGCGGATGGATCGTCCGGCGCAAGAGATACGCGGCGCTCGATCGCGGTATCCGCATAATACGCATAATAAGCAGTGGTCCAGGCAAGCTGCCTTTTCCATTCCAGAGACGGATGGCCGGCATAAATCTTGCGTGCCGCCTGCAGCTGCTTTTCCACATATGGATACCGGCCGCCCGGCTTATAATGTCCTGTGGCATAGAAATCCAGAACATACATATGAAACCACAGATTGTCTGTGGTCGGTGCCTCCTGAATAAGCGTCTCAGAGCAGTCAAGCGCTTCTTTCGCATATTGCTTTGCCTTTTCCAGATCATAGTGTCCCTTAAACTGCCATCCTTTCGAAAGGTAAGCAAGTATTTCACACTGAAAGGCTTTCTGTTCCATCCGGTCTGTCTCGGTATAGCACAGACTGGCATATTCCTTCAGTTCCTCCTGACACTCCTCCAGAAGTTCCGTGCAGGGCACAGAACGCCATCTCTGAGCAAGAGAAGCAAATTCTATCTTGTTCCGAATGTCCCGCTTCAGGACATCCGCTCTTTCCGCTTCTGTCCCCTGCTGATCTCTGTGCGGCGCAAGCACCTCGATCGCCCTTTGCATATCGTCCGCTGCCAGCTTCCAGTTTTCCTCCTGATACAAGGCTCGCCTGTAATGTGCTCTTGCACCACATATCCTCGCAATTTGAATACTCTTCTCCGGCTCTATAAGCTTTTCACACAACTGCTCCGCCAAATCCAGACATTGATAACACGCCGATGCATCATTTTTAAAATTAATATACCATCCGCCAAGTGAAGTCAGACACCGACACTTCAATAAGAAAGAGAGCGCTTCCCGCTTTGAAAGGTCTTCGCAGATTTCCCCAAAAAAATCCCCCAGCTCTTTTCCATAATCATA
>JAJQGR010000084.1 GCA_021200345.1 Lachnospiraceae bacterium
CTTTCCGGTCTGGGCGGCATGGTGCAGCTTTGCGGCATGTCCTACCGTATCAGTCAGTTCGCGGGACAGGAGGGATACGGCTTCCAGGGCATCACGGTGGCCCTGATTGGTTCCTCCAATCCCATTGGCTGTATCTTTGCGGGCCTGTTTTACGGCATTATGAAATATGGCGGCACCAAGCTGACGCTGATCAACGCGCCCAGCGAGGTGATCGATATTATCATGGGTGTGATCGTCCTGTTTATCGCTGTGTCCCATGTATTTAAGGTCCTTTTGACCAACAGAAAAAAAGGAGGTAAGAAGAAATGAGTGTATTGATTACAAATCTTGGTCTGGTGATCAACGCCATGCTGTTAGCCACTCCGCCCCTTTTGTACGCGGGCCTTGGCTCCTGTTTTTCTGAAAGAAGCGGTGTGGTAAATATCGGAATTGAGGGAATGATGACTGTGGGCGCTTTTACAGGCTCTGTGGTGGCTCTGTATACCGGCAACGGATGGTTCGCTTTCCTTTGCGCGGGACTTGCGGGGGCGCTGGTTGCAGTGGTTCACGCGATTGCGTGCATTACCTACGGTGCGGATCAGACCATTTCCGGTACCGCCATCAACTTCCTGGCGCCGGGGCTGGCAATTTTTATCTGCCGTGCCATGTTCAACAACTCTTCGGATACCACGCCCATCGATACCAGCGCCAAGCTGCCCAAACTCTTTGAGGGTGTCTTTCCGGTGGGATCCTTTGGCTACAATGTATTCTGCACTTACGCGGCTGCTTATCTGTGCTTTATTCTGGTTGCAGTGGCCTGGTTTGTGTTTTATAAGACGCGCTTTGGCATGCGGCTGCGCGCTGTGGGAGAGCATCCCAAGGCTTGCGATACCCTGGGCATTAACGTTCACCGGATCCGTTATATTTGTGTGATTTTATCCGGTTTTCTGGCGGGACTTGGCGGAGCCTACATTACGCTGGCAACAGTGAATCAGTTTCGTCCCACGCTGATCGTAGGACAGGGCTTCATTGCCATTGCGGCTGTGATTTTCGGCAAATTTACTCCCCAGGGAACCCTGAAAGGCTGTCTGATCTTTGGCCTGTGCAGCGGCATTAAGACGCTGCTGAGCAGCAATTCCAGCATTACGATTTCTGCCAACCTGATTTCCATGATTCCTTATGTGGTGACGATTCTGGCACTGATCTTCTTTATGGGGAAGAGCAGTGTGCCGGCAGCCAGCGGGAAGCCTTATGTGAAGGAAAAATAATCATGGAACAGACAATAACGGAAATCCTTTTTGAAAAGGCAAAGGAGGCCCGGACATACGCTTATACGCCGTATTCCCACTATCAGGTGGGAGCGGCGTTATTGTGCGCGGACGGGCGCATTTATACCGGCTGTAATATTGAGAATGCCGGTCATACACCTGCCAGCTGCGCGGAACGCACGGCTTTTTTTAAAGCGGTCAGCGAGGGCGTCAGAGATTTTGTTGCCATTGCTGTGGTGGCGGGTCCCGAGGGAGGAGAGCTTGTGTGGACGGCGCCCTGCGGGGTGTGCCGGCAGGTGATGATGGAGTTTTGCGATTACGAGGAGTTTCAGATTTATCTGGGAACCGGGGCTTCGGATTGCAGATGCTTCAGGCTCAGGGAGCTGCTGCCCCATGGGTTTGGACCAAAGAATCTGGATTTTTGAGAGGTTCCATTATGATTGATATTCATTTGCATTTTGATGGTTCTTTGCCGCTTGAGCTGGTCGCCAGACAGGCTAAGCTTCAGAAGCTGCCATACGCGGATTTATCCGGGGAGGAGCTACGGGAGCGGATTGTGTGTCCTCTGGACTGCGGAAGTCTGAATGATTTCCTGGCGAGGTTTGAAATCCCACTGGAGATTTTGCAGACCCGTGACAGCCTCTGTGAGGCTGTGGAGGCGGTTCTTGGGTTACTGAAAAAGCAGGGAATTCTGTATGCGGAGCTTCGCTTTGCGCCTCAGCATCATACGAAAAAGGGACTGACCCAGGAGGAAGCGGTGCTTGCTGCCCTGGAGGGACTTCAAAGAGGCCTTTCCGATGGGAAAATCAGGGCACAGCTGATTTTGTGCGCCATGCGGGGCGACGGAAATGAAGCGGCGAATTTTGAAACACTGGAACTGACTGCGAAG
Source organism: Lachnospiraceae bacterium (assembly GCA_021200345.1). Taxonomy (GTDB): domain Bacteria; phylum Bacillota; class Clostridia; order Lachnospirales; family Lachnospiraceae; genus RGIG6307. Next base: position 2,137 of record JAJQGR010000084.1, read on the forward strand.
TATTTGCATCAGGGTGTGTGCGCCTTTGATCTGGCGGGAGCGGAAGCCCTGTTTCCAACGGAGCATTACCGGGATCTGTTTGCTTATGCCGGTCAGTTGGGGGTTCCCTTTACCATCCATGCAGGGGAGGCGGCGGGTCCGGAGAGCGTGAGGGCTGCTCTGTCCTTTGGAGCGAAGCGCATCGGACATGGAACCCATGCCATAGAGGATTTGGCACTGGTACAGGAGCTGAAAGAAAAACAGGTGGTGTTAGAGTGCTGTGTTATCAGCAATGTGCAAAGCAAGTCAGTGGAGAGCATTGAAAAACATCCCGTCAGATCTTTTCTGGACCAGGGACTGAAGGTCACTCTCAATACCGACAATATGACCATTTCCCAGACCAGTATGGCTCAGGAAGTGGCTTTTGTGCGGGAACATTTTGGACTGACAAAGGAAGAGGAAAAGAAATTGTATCTTAACGCCGTGGACGGCGCTTTTTTGGACGAACCATCAAAGGAGGAATTAAGAAATGCTATCGCCAAAGCTTTTTGATCATACCATACTGAAGGCGGATGCTACCGAAGCGGCAGTAAAGAAAATCTGTGATGAAGCCAGAGAATACGGTTTTATGAGCGTCTGTGTCAACAGTTACTACACCGCTTATGTGGCGGAACAGTTAAAAGACAGCGATGTCAGGGTCTGTTCTGTCATCGGCTTTCCCTTAGGACAGATGAGCACCGCTGCCAAAGTGGCGGAAACCTCTGATGTGGTGAAAAACGGAGCCGACGAGGTGGACATGGTGCTGAATGTGGCTGCCTTAAAGGATCAGAAATATGATTTTGTAAAAGAGGATATACACAGTGTAAAGGCGGCCTGCCAGGGAAAACTTCTGAAGGTCAT
>JAJQGR010000176.1 GCA_021200345.1 Lachnospiraceae bacterium
CTTCAGCAACGACGCGGTGCTGCGGGCCATGGAGGAATATATCGGAAAGGAAGTTACCCGCGCCCCCTATCCTGGACTGATGGGAGCCATCGGCGCGGCTCTGATTGCCAAAGAAAAAGGCTGTCAGGAGCGCACCTTTATCGGTCTGGATTCCCTGGATGATTTTACCTACACTCAACAGGCCAATTCCCCCTGTCCTTTCTGTGGAAACCACTGCCGACGCACCATTGTCACTTTCTCTAACGGCTCCTCCTGGGTCACCAACAACCGCTGCGAGCGGGGTGAAATCCTGGGCGACCCCAAAGATGAAAAGGTGCGGGAGCAGTTAAAGGAAAAAAACGAACAGAAGGCAAAGGTAGCCAATCTGTATGACTTGCGCCAGAAGCTTCTTTTCAAAGAATATCCTTATCAGGAGCCGGCTCAAAAGCAGAATATGACCATCGGCATCCCCCGGGTACTGTCCTTCTGGGATACCATGCCTTTCTGGACTACCTTTTTTAAATCTCTGGGCTTTGAGGTACGCCTGTCGGGCTTCAGCACCCGCAAAATGTATGAAAACGGCCTTTCCGCCGTCACCTCGGATACGGAATGCTTCCCGGCCAAGCTGGTTCACGGCCATGTGCGGGATCTGGTAAAACAAAAGGTAGATCGCATTTTCATGCCCTCCATCACCACCGTGCCCAGCGAAAATACGGAAAAGACCAGCGAGTCCATGTGCGGACTGGTCAAAGGTTTCCCCCTCGTCATGCGCAATTCTGACAATCCCGAGGAAAAATGGGGCGTTCCTTTCGACGCGCCGCTGTTCCACTGGTACAATGATGAGGACAGAGAAACGCAGTTGTCCGCCTGGATGCAGGAGACTTTCCGGATTACGCCGCAGCAGACCAAAGCCGCCATCGCCGCAGGCGACAGCGCTATGGAAAGCTTCCGCGGGGAGCTGGTGAGCGCGGGACAGAAGGTGTTAGACGAGGTACATGAAAGCGGGACTTACGCCGTAGTACTGGCCTCCCGCCCCTACCAGAACGACGCTTTGGTCAACCATGACCTTCCCACCATGTTTACCCGCATGGGAATCCCGGTGCTGACCGCCGACTCTCTGCCCCATATCAATGAGGTCAACTTAAAGAAAAGCAAACTGGATATCGTCAATAATTACCATACCCGGATGCTCTCCTCCGCCATCATGGCGGCCGGGGACCCCAATCTGGAATATGTGCAGTTAGTCAGCTTCGGCTGCGGCCACGACGCTTACCTGACCGACGAGATTATCCGCCTGATGAAAGAAATCTCCGGCAAAACGCCGCTGATCTTAAAGCTGGATGAGAGTGATATTCAGGGGCCCTTACAGATTCGGGTGCGCTCTTTCGTGGAGACGCTGGAAATGCGTCGCCGTGAAGTAAAAAAGCTGGAAACCCATGAGCTGCCTGATCCATACGAAGTGAAATTTACGAAAGAAGATAAAAAAGAAAAAATCGTTCTGGTGCCCAATACCTCCCACGCTTTCAGCCGCCTGATGGCCGCCGCTTTCAAACGCCAGGGCGTCCACGCTGTGGCTATGGATGTGGGACGGGAGGAGGCCATCCGCCTGGGCAAGCAGTATGTCCACAACGATATCTGTTTCCCCGCCCAGATCGTCATCGGAGAAGCGTTGGAGGCTTTAAACAGCGGACGTTATGACAACCACAACGTGGCCATTGCCATGGCCAAATATGTGGGCTGCTGCCGCCTGACCCATTACGGGGAGCTGCTGCGAAAGGCGCTGGATGATGCAGGTTACGACTATGTGCCCATTCTGACCAATGATGATAAGGACAGCCACAACATGCATCCCGGCTTCCGGATGAGCATTCCCTCTTCCATGGAAATTGCCATCGGCCTGCCCATGATCGACGCTCTGGAGGAGCTTCTGCGCAAAATCCGGCCCTATGAACTGACCGCCGGCAGTGCTGACGCCGCCTTTGAGGAAGCCATGGACGAGCTCATCGGAGGACTGGAAAAGGGCAGCATCCCCGGGGAAATCAACGGCTTCAAGAAGGCCATTCAGATTATGAACAGGGTGCCCTACGACCGCACCAGTCTGAAGCCTACCGTATTGATCGTTGGTGAATACCTGCTGAATTTTCACCCCGGCGCCAACCACGAGATCGAGCGGTATCTGGAGAAAAACGGTCTGGAAATTATCGAGGCCCGCATGACCGACGTGATCCGCAAGACCTACTTTTTCAAGGATGAGCAGGTAAAAGAATATCATGTACATAAATCAACCCAGGAGAAAACCTGGAACCGGCTGACTAACGTGGTCTTTGAGTACGCTCACAATATCACGGACAAAATCGCGGCCGCGCACCCGCTGTACCAGCCGGCCACCCGTCTGCCCGAGATTGCGGACGAAAGCGATCCGGTAATTCCCAGAACCTATGACTCCGGCGAAGGAATCATTATTCCCGGCGAGATTCTGCACCACGCCAAAGAAGGCTGTAAGGCTTTCATCATCCTGCAGCCTTTCGGCTGCCTACCCAACCATGTGGTGGGCAGGGGCGTTGTCAAGAAATTAAAGGAAATGTATCAGGACGCCCAGATCCTGTGTCTGGACTACGACCCGGATGTCAGCTTCGCCAACATTGAGAATCGGCTGCAGATGCTGATTATGAATTTAAAGGAGCGCCAGTCTGCCGCTCCCCAGCCGGCTCAGAACCCGGATGAAACCAGAATGCCCGCGCCAAAGCCTCTTAAAAGAACACATGCGCACAATCCGGCGGTGTAATACACCGCCGGATTGTGCTGTCTCATTCAAATATATCCAGATCCTGTCCGTTTACAACCTTTCCGTCATATCCGGCATCTCTGATCTCCTGTAAAATCGCCTCGCATCTCCAGGCCATCTCCGCGTCCAGATCCTTCGTATTGTCCTGAATCTCCATATGATATATCCGATGATAGGTCACCAGCAGCTTCGGCCGGGCCTTCTTTGCCACTTCGGCCAGATCCACACTCAGGGTGTGCACCTCGCG
>JAJQGR010000032.1 GCA_021200345.1 Lachnospiraceae bacterium
GTTTAAAATCTTGCCGCGGATAGGCAGAATCGCCTGATACATGCGGTTCCTGGCCATTTTGGCGCTGCCACCGGCAGAATCACCCTCCACAATAAAAATTTCACATTTGGAAGCGTCCTTACTCTCGCAATTGGCAAGCTTTCCATTGGAGTCAAAGGAGAATTTCTGCTTTGTCAGAAGATTGGTTCTGGCCCGTTCCTCGCTCTTTCTGATTTTGGCTGCTTTCTCCGCGCAGGAAATCACATTCTTTAAGGTTTCCAGATTCCTGTCAAAAAACCGGGGCAGCTCCTCGCCGGTGATTTTGGCCACCGCCTTTGCCGCGTCCTGATTATCCAGCTTTGTCTTAGTCTGTCCTTCAAACCTGGGATCCGGATGTTTAATGGAAATCACCGCGGTCATACCGTTTCTGACATCTGCCCCTGTGAAATTTAAATCCTTTTCCTTTAAAATATTCAGCTGACGGGCGTAGCTGTTGATGATGGTGGTAAACTGGGTCTTAAAGCCTGTCAGATGCGTCCCACCCTCTGAATTATAGATATTATTGCAAAAGCCCAGCACATTCTCATGGAACTCATTCACGTACTGGAATGCCACCTCACAGGATATGCCTTCGCTCTCACCCTTAAAATAAATCACATCATGAATGGGCTCCGAAGACTGGTTCATATCCCTGATAAAGCCCACGATACCATCCGGTTCATGAAAGATCTCCGTCTGCGGCGACTCCGGGCGCTGGTCCTGAAACTCAATGGTCAATGCCGGGTTAAGATATGCTGTCTCATGAAGTCTGCTTTTGATCTCATCCTCCCTGAAACGGGTGGTATCAAAAATCTCCCCATCCGGCAGAAAATTGATACTGGTGCCGGTATCTTTCGACTTCCCGATGCAGGGAAGCAGCCCCTCCACCAGCTCCGTGGTGGGAATCCCTCTCTCATAGGTATCCCGGTAGATGCCTCCTCCCACCCGTACAGTGACCGTCATCCGCTCTGAAAGAGCATTCACGACAGAGGACCCCACACCGTGCAGTCCTCCGCTGGTCTTATAGGCGGTATTGTCAAATTTACCTCCCGCGTGAAGAGTGGTAAAAACCAGACGCTCCGCGCTCATGCCTTTCTCATGCATGCCCACAGGAATCCCCCGACCGTTATCTGTCACGGTACAGGAGCCGTCCTTCTCCAGCACCACCGTGATATGATCACAATATCCGGCAAGATGCTCATCCACGGAATTGTCCACAATTTCGTGAACCAGGTGGTTCAGTCCCTTGGAAGAAACAGAACCAATGTACATGCCCGGACGGCGTCTTACCGCCTCCAGGCCTTCTAATACTGTGATATTTTCAGCACTGTAAGTTTCTTTTTTTGCCATCTTTACGGTTCTCCATAATAAGGCAGCTTTTTGGTTGCTGTCAATGCCAGAGCTCCTGGCCCAAGATGGCATGCAATCACCAAAGACAGCTCGTCCACATGCACCTCTCCAAACTGTGGAAAGAGCGCTTCCACTTCCGCTTTAAACTCCATAGCTGCCTCCAGATTATGCGTGTGAGCAATGGAAAGGAAAACACCGCCGGGATTATCCAGACCTCCAAAACGGTTCTCAATGTCCCTTTTCACCGCGTCAATCATCATCTCTTTGCCCTGTTTGGCAGTGCGGGCCTTGGCGTATGTATCCAGCTTTTCCCCCTGAATCTGCAATACAGGCTTTAAGCGAAGGAGTGTTCCCAGAGCCGCCACCGCCGGAGTAATGCGCCCGCCCTTTTTCAGATAGTACAGTGTATCCAGCATAATATAAATGCTGGAGTTGAACTTATCTTCTGTCAGAATATCATGAATTTCCTTTGCACTTTTTCCTTTATCCGCCAGCATCATGGCGTCAAGCACAGACTGTCTTTGCGTCACAGAAATCCGCTGATTGTCTATCACATAAACCTTCCCCTCATACTTCGGCTCCTGGGAGTAACCATAGGCGCTGGAGCAGGAACCGGAAAGGCCGCTGCTCATGGGAATGTAGACCAGCTCGTCGTGATCTTTCAAAGCCTGATCCCAAAGTTCCGTCACGGATTCAGGAGATGGCTGACTGGTTGCCACATCAATTTTATCATTCAGCTTCTGATAAAATTGATCTGTTGAAAGTGAAATATCCTCATAATACGTTTCCCCTTCAATGTGAAACGGATAGGGCAGCACAAAGATGCCCATTTCCTTTGCCTGTGCCTGCGTAATAGCTGTGTTGGAATCACACACAATCGCTGTTTTAGACATATTATACCTCGTGATTTTCTGATAAGCATTTTTAAGCGGATACGGCTTAAAAACGTGCCGGGATGGCTCCTTTTTTCGGCACAAATCTTTTTTATCATAAAACTAAATGGTCCTAAAGTCAAGGCGGTTCCAGGCGCCGGATGAAAAATAAGCCGCCAGCTCCCGGTGGATATCTTTCGTCAGATCTGGGTCCTCTTTCATCAGCTTTTCCACAATTTCCGCGCACCTCTTCAAAAGATCAGCGTCCTGATATATATCCGCCAGTTCAAAAGGTAAGTCGCCGCTTTGCTGTAAGCCAAACAGATCACCAGGACCGCGCAGGCGAAGATCCTCTTCGGCAATCAAAAAGCCGTCATTGGACCGGTTCAAAATATTCAACCGCTCCAGAGTCTTTTCATCATCCTTCGAGCTCACAAAAATACAGTAGCTCTGATCTGCTCCTCTGCCCACACGGCCCCGGAGCTGGTGAAGCGCTGCCAGGCCAAAGCGTTCCGCGTTTTCCACCATCATTACCGTAGCGTTCGGAACGTCAATCCCAACCTCAATCACTGTGGTGGAGACCAGAATGTCAATTTCATGGGCATAAAAAGCTTCCATAATCTGCTGTTTCTGCGATGGGCGCATTTTACCGTGAAGATATGCAATCCTGACCCCAGGAGACATCACCTCCCGCAGGGAGTGACTGTAATCCACCACGTTTTCCAGCTGCGCGTCCTCTCTCTCC
>JAJQGR010000005.1 GCA_021200345.1 Lachnospiraceae bacterium
GAAGAAGGACTTCGGTGTGTTGGTGGATGAGCTACATGACGCGAAGGAGTATGGCTCTATCCTGAATGTTTCGCAGGTGGATTTTGCTGCCCTTTATGCGAGAATGGATGAGGTGCGCAACGACATCAGTATGTACAAAGAGCCTACGTTAAAGACTATCCTGCCGCTGATTCAGGTGGCAGAGGCTTTGGCACAGAAATATCAAGTGGTTGTGACAAATCCGCCGTATATGGGTTCCAGCAGTATGGGGGCAAAGTTGGGAAAATATGTAAAAGACAACTATCCAGACAGCAAGAGTGACTTATTCGCCGTATTTATCGAGCAATGTGGGTCAATGACAGCCCGAAACGGCTATCAGGCAATGATTACCCAGCATGTATGGATGTTCCTGTCCAGCTTTGAAAAACTGCGAGGAAAGTTGCTGCAAAAGGATACGGTAAACATGGCTCATTTGGGATCGCGGGCATTTGAGGAAATTGGCGGAGAGGTGGTGCAGACTACAAGTTTTGTTCTATGCAACAGCCATATTGCTGACTATAATGGTATCTACTGCCGCTTGATTGAACCAACTACCCAGCAAGGTAAGGAGGATATGTTCCTGTCAGGTAAAAATCGCTACACTGCGCATCAAACCAACTTCGCCAAAATCCCTGGTTCGCCGGTGGCATATTGGGCGAGCAAAAAGATTATAGATGCCTTTGTTGAAGAAAAATCTTTAGACAAATATGCTGATTGTTGCACAGGAATGCAAACTGGTAATAACGATCTGTATGTTAGGGATTGGTATGAGATTAATTTTCAGGAATTTTCAACTGAGTATAAAAAAAGCAATAGCAAGTGGGTTAAGTACAACTGTGGTGGTGAAAGTAGAAAATGGTACGGAAATCATTTAAGAGTGATCAACTGGATCGATAATGGGCAGGCTGTAAGAAAGGAGAAAAGCTCAGTTATAAGAAATGAATCGCACTATTTTCAAGAGGGCATTAGTTGGAAGCGAATTGGCAGTTCTGATTTTTATCTAAGATACCTTCCGGCAGGATTTATTTTTGACCAAGCTGGAGATTCCATGTTTTTTAAGGACTCAAGATACTTAAAATACGCATTGGGCTTTGTCAATAGCCGTGTTGCTTTAGAGATGTTCCAGTTTATTGCACCAACCCTAAACTTGACGGCAGGAAATATAAGCAAATTGCCTCTCAAGGTTGATGAAAGCAAAATAAAGATAATTAGTAGCATCGTAAACGAAAACATTGAAGAAGAACGTTTAGACTGGGATTCGTTTGAGACGAGTTGGGATTTCACTCGTCACCCGTTTATTTGCTCAGTTTCCACTGTATCTGATGCATTTACTGCTTGGCAGAATGAATGTGCTGACCGCTTTGCTCAGCTCAAATCCAACGAGGAGGAACTGAACAGCATCTTCATCGATATATACGGCTTGCGGGATGAGCTGACACCGGAGGTCGAGGATAAGGATGTGACTGTGCGTCTGGCTGATAAGTCCCGTGACATTCGCTCTTTCATTTCCTATGCGGTTGGCTGTATGTTTGGGCGCTACTCTTTGGATGTGGATGGGCTTGCCTATGCCGGTGGGGAATGGGACGCTTCAAAGTATAGCACCTACATCCCAGACAAGGACGGCATCCTTCCCATCTGCGATGATGAGTATTTTGAGGACGACATTGTAAATCGGTTCGTGGACTTCGTCTGTGCCGTTTACGGGAAGGATACACTGGAGGAGAATCTGAAATTTATTGCAGATGCGCTTGGTGGTAAAGGTGCGCCGCGCCAGGTCATTCGGGATTACTTTATAAACGATTTCTATGCCGATCACTTGAAGGTTTATCAGAAGCGTCCGATTTACTGGCTGTTCGACAGCGGAAAGAAGAATGGCTTTAAATGTTTAATTTATATTCATCGCTACAAGCCTGATACCATCGCTCGCATCCGCACGGATTATGTACATGAGCAGCAGGCTCGTTACCGCACAGCAATTGCTGGTCTGGAAAATCAGATTGCAAATGCTGGTACTGGTGAGCGTGTGAAGCTGAATAAGCAGTTGAAGAAACTACAAGACCAGGCAGATGAATTACACGGATACGAGGAGAAAATACACCACCTTGCTGATCAGTTCATTTCTTTCGATTTGGATGACGGCGTGAAGCATAATTATGAGATTTTCAAAGATGTGCTCGCAAAGATTAAGTAGGGCAGATGGTTTGCCGTATAATGACATGTAAGATAAATCAAACAGCGATCAGGCATTATGAAAGATGATTTTTGGGCGGAGGAGGGATGAATATGAGAGATGAGATTATAGTTGAAGAATTAATGAAAGAAAAAGAAGGAGAGCATATACAATTTAAAGAGGCAAAAAATCATTTTGACCTTGGCGATGCGGCTCAGTGTTGCTGTGCGTTGGCTAATAATGGCGGAGGGAAGCTGATATTTGGGATTTCGGATAAGAGACCGCGCAAAGTTGTTGGCAGTCAGGCATTTCCTCAACCGGAACGGACGCGTATGTTTTTGATGGATAAGTTAAAGATTAGAGTGGATTTTCAGTTATATGATTATGAGGGCAAGAAGGTTCTGGTATTTGATGTCAGTGGGCGCCCGGCAGGCTTGCCTGTGCTTTGTGATGGTGTAGCATGGATTTATGAAGGCGACACAATTAAGCCTATGTCTGAAGAAATGAGGCGGCAGGTTTATGCGGAAACTGGTATTGATTTTTCTGGAACGGTCTGCGCAGGGGCCACTATTAATGACATTGATGACTTATCGGTAGATGATTTTCGCGCAAAATGGATTGAAAAAAGCGGGAATAAAAAGCTTAGTACGCTCACAAAGGAGCAGGTACTTCGTGATTGTGGCGCCATTACGGACGAAGGTGTCACTTATGCGGCATTAATATTATTTGGGACGAGTGAGGCACTTAATAAATATTTGCCACAGGCGGAAATAATTTTTGAGTATCGATCGCAGGAATCATCAGGACCGGCGAATCAAAGAGAGGAATTCAGGGTAGGATTTTTTTCCTGCTATGATCGTATATGGGAGCTTATCAATCTTCGGAATGACAAGCAGCATTATCAGGAAGGTTTCTTTTTATATGATATTTCCACATTCAATGAGAGAGTTGTCAGGGAAGTCATATTGAATGGTATTAGCCATCGCAACTATCAAATGGGTGGGAACATATTTATACGACAGTATCGAGACAGACTGGTTATTGAAAGCCCTGGTGGCTTTCCTCTGGGTATTACTTTAGAAAATATGCTGGATCGACAGGCACCACGCAATCGTCGGATTGCCGAGATGTTATCATTATGTGGTATGGTTGAGCGATCAGGGCAAGGAATGAATCTGATGTATGAACTCAGCGTTCAGGAGGCAAAGCCACTTCCAGATTTTACAGGAACAGACGATTATTACGTGATAGTCACTTTAAATGGCCTGATAATCGATAAAGAAATGCTCTCTGTGATTAAGCGGATAGGAGATGAACGGATGGAGTCCATGTCCACAGATGATTTTCTCGTGATTGACGCATTATATCATGGAAAACCGTTGACGGATAAAATGAGGAGTCGTCTTAATCGGCTTACGGACATGGGTGTTGTTGAACATGCTGGACGCAACAAGTTTGTTCTTGCTCGTAGCCTGTATGCTGCTGCGGGACAGTCAGGTGTTCATACCCGACAAATTGGGCTGGATCGAGACACAAATAAAGAGTTGCTTTATAAGCATATTCTTAAGAATAATGCGGTGGGTACACCGGCCAGGGAATTGCAGCAGGTTTTACCGGGGCTTAGCCGCAATCAGATATGGGTGTTGATGAGAGAATTGCGTGATAATGGGAGAGTTGTTTGTACAGGGAAAACAAGCGCTGCAAGATGGTATACTACAGATTCATCAGACGAAAAACATGATGCCTAAAGACATTTTGGACTATAAACTTGCGACTAACTTGCGTTTGTTTTGCGACTAACTTACGACTAACTTGCGTCTTAATATGAAGATAAACAAATTCGAGATGATTACTTGACACCTTATTTGGGATAATCATTTCATGGTTGGAAGATGAACTGAAAAAATCATAGAAATTGCCCAAACACTGTTTGGGTAAAGTGGTTGTAGCGTGTATAACATACAAAGTCTACGGATGAATTACAATTTCCGAACCAGTGGTTCGGAAATCTGCCAATTATTAATTTAGAAGCGGGAGATAAAGAGGTATGCCAGGTATTGACACAGATAAAATTATAAAAGATTTGAACCGCAGATTCGCCGAGCCGCTGCCGGAGTTTTATAAGCGTCATATTATTTTCTGGTATGATGAGGAACGAGAGTTTGAGGATAAGTTAGATGAGATTACTCTCGATAATGCTAAGATGGTCGTTGTGACCGGAACGAATACCTTCGAAGTGAAGAAACTTCTCTGTGCCGATGATACGTCTTCAAATTATCTTGTGTACTTCCCACTCTCCTTTGAGCAGGAGGATGACAACTGGCTTATCAATGTGCAGCTTTACAGTGAGGAATACCGCGCTGACCTGCAGTCCATCTGGATGGATGAGATGGGGCTTCCTGCAACTCCGGTTATCCGCAGGCAGGTAAAGAACTATCGGAAATATTTCAATGAACAGAAGCGCCGTGCAAAAGTGAAGGCACTCAGTCAGAATATCTCCACGGCCTCACAGGTGCATCTTTCGGTGATGGCAGCTGTTTGTGGAAATAAGGATATTCAGCCGGGACACATTGTTCAGGCTGTATTAAGTGCCGGACTGGATCTGGATACGAATCCCGTTTATCAGGATTTTGTATACTATGGAGCGCTGAATGCTTTCTGGGTGATGGTCTCTCAGGCTACTGGGTACAGCGAGGCAGATAATCCAAGCCTTAGCAGACTGGCAGTTCATATGCTTTTGACTGCCGCCACGAGAACGATGCATCAGGATAATTTGGCTGGCCTGAATTCCTATATCTCCACACCGCATCAAGCGTTCTGTTTTGATACCGTTTCTGACTGGATGAACGGTGATAAAAAGCAGCAGATGTATGAGACAGCGCGTTTTGTAGAGGACGAGATGCGTCTTTCCCAGCGGTTCTCAAAGCTCAGTATTGAAGAACTGGCTGAGACAGAAATCTTCCCATGCGTAAATGAGTGTATACTGGTTTCCCTGATGACCGAAATCAGTGACCAGATTATTCGTGCGGATGTGATTCGGGGCATTGTAGAAAAACGTCGTACTTTTGCGTGGTACGATGCAGTGTCCTGCTATTATGAAGGAGTCCTGCAGGTAGCCAATATGCAGAGCTTTTTCTTAAATCATGTCGATGGATTCCATACCGTAGAACCAGCAAAGGTCTGGTCGGAATACACATCGGAATATTATCAGATGGATACTTATTATCGGTTCTTCCATCTCTGCTTCCAGCGCAGCCTGAAAGCATCGAATCCTCTGTTGGATGACCTGTTCAAGCATGTCACAGAAAAGGTGGAAGGACTCTACTCCAACTGGTTCCTTGGGCAGCTTGGCGCAAATTGGTCAGATGCCTGCGCGGATAACCTGGCGCAGTATGGGCGTATTTTAGAAGTGCCACAGCAGGTAGACTTCTATAGTGATAAAGTAAAAAAAGAAGACAGTCGTGTCTTTGTGATTATCTCGGATGCTTTGCGGTACGAAGTGGCAGCTTCCCTGGCAGAGCAGCTGCGTAGAGAGACGCAGAGCAAAGTGACACTGAAAAGCTGTGAGGCTATTTTCCCGACAATCACGAAATTTGGCATGGCAGCGCTTCTGCCGCATAACGAACTGACCGTTACGGAAAAATCGAATGGTGAACTTGCCATCCTTGCTGATGGTCAATCGACCGATGCCGGATACCGGGATAAGGTATTGAAAGCGGCTAATGCGAACAGCGTGGCGTTAAAATACGATAATATCATCGGCCTGAAACGAGCCGAGCGGTCTGCTCTGGTCAAAGGTATGGAGGTTGTCTATATTTACCACGACAAGGTGGATGAGGCGAGCCACACATCTGACAGCTCCGTATTCCCGGCCTGTGATGAGGCTATAACAGAGATTAAGAATCTGGTGCGCATCATCGTGAATGAGTTTGGCGGTACCAAGATTATTATCACTGCGGATCACGGTTTCCTTTATACATACAGCCCTCTCAACGAGGACAGCAAGGCGGACAAGACCACACCATCCGAGCAGGATGTAGAAATTGACCGCAGATATCTGATTACCAGAAAGGGTGCAAATCCAGAGTATCTTCTGCCGGTGAAATTTATAGATGAGAATTATGATGCCTTTGCTCCGAGAGAAAGTGTCCGCATTAAAAAGAAAGGCGGCGGACTGAATTTTGTACATGGTGGCATCAGTCTGCAGGAGATGGTTGTACCGGTGATTGAGTACCACTTCCTCCGCTCTAGCACGAGCGCCTACAAGCGCAACAAGGATAAGATTGACACAAAGCCGGTGACATTAAACCTGCTTTCCGCTGGCCGGAAAATCAGCAACATGATTTTCTCGCTGAACTTCTATCAGAAGGAAGCCGTCGGCGATAACAGGGAGGCATGCAATTATCTGGTGTACTTCACAGATGCTGCAGGAAGTGTTATCAGTGACACACAGAAAATTATTGCGGACAAGACCAATGCAGACGGACGTGAGCGGACATTCAGGTGCAGCTTTAACCTGCGCTCGCAGAAATATAGCGGCCACGATACTTACTATCTTGTGATTGCGGATGAGAGTGGTCTGCAGGCTCCGCTGAGAGAAGAATTCCAGATTGACATAGCGTTTGCAGTAGATGATTTTGACTTCTTTAGTTAACATGGAGGACATATGGAAAAAGGCAAAATAAAGGATTTGTTAAGTGCAGCAAAGGATGAAGTAGTTGGGGCTGTGATTGAGAGTGATGCCGCGCCGGAGGTTGTAAAAAGCACTGCGGAATTGGTGGTATCTGAAGGGACTGCTGCCGTATTTGGAACCGTTTTTGGTGCTGTTGCTCCAAGAATTAATTCTGCTCGCCTGAGTTACAAAGAAAATCGCTTTGAACGCCATGTAGAGAAAGCACTGTCAGTGATGGAGTATTATATGATGGATTATGCAATATTAAGTAGTAAAGGACAATATACAATATTTTGCTATGGGCAGGATACGTTCCGTTTCAGGGCGCCATATTCATTAGAGTATTACTCTGAGATCAGAGAATGGGATCATGGCTATATTGCTGTGATGACAAAGTACCAGCATGATGAAAAATTGATTGAGGAGTATATTGATCTGGTTCCGATACTGGAGAATCTTTATGTGGATTCGGAAGCGTATTTAAAGCAGATTAAGGAGGTTAGAATTCAGTATGATTAATGTGAAAGAAGTAGCGGATAATGCTGATCTGATTGTAAATGGCTATGCTTTTACAAAATGTGATTTGGAATATCGCGTGTTGAATCTGAACAGACCGACAAGGCTTTCTGATAAGGAAAAGGCAAAAATGCTTCCGATTGTGGAATACTTGAAATTTCATGATGAGGTGGACACACAAACCGTGAAAAAAATGATTGGAAAGTCCAGGGCTACAGCATCCAGATATATACAATGTCTTGCGGAATTAGATATATTGGAAAAGAAGGGAGATTCGGTAACAACATCTTTCCATAGAAAATAAACCGGACCTCCCGAAAAATGAGAAGCTTTTGAGAAGTAATCGAAAAGTATGAGAAGCTTTTGAGAAGCAACCATAAAAATGGAACGCAATTTGAACCGCAACCATAAAATTGAGCCGCTTTTTGAAACGCAAAAGGAAAAAATGAAAACAAGGAGAAGGAATGATTATGGATAAATACGCAATAACGGGCTTTTTAGATTGTAATCCAACGCTTGATGGGTTGGCGCGGCTGAGCAGCAATATTGTCTACTCTACGGAAACCGGAGTTGAGTTGACAATGGATCTGTTGCTCCCATGGAATGTGGCTGAAGTGGAAGTCCCTCAGAAAAAACATCCTTTGATTGTGTTCGTCCAGGGAAGCGCATGGACGACTCCGGACCGTGAGTTTGAGATTCCGCAGCTCTCCGCATATGCAAGGGAAGGTTATGTAGTGGCGACTGTTGGTCATCGTGATTATACAAAGGGATATCCGTTTCCAGCTTACCTGCAGGATGTTAAATGTGCCATCCGCTTTTTAAGGAAGAATGCCGATGTATATAGGATTGATCCTGACAGAGTGGCAATTTGGGGTACTTCTTCAGGTGGAAATACTGCACTTTTAGTTGGCCTTACTGCGGATGACCCTCGTTATGAAACAAACGAGTATACTGGTTATTCTGATGCAGTGAAAGCAGTTGTAAGCTGCTTTGGCCCTACTGATATACAGGCGATTGCGGAGGAAAGAAAAGATCATCCTGACTTTTTGCCTATGCTTACAGGCTTATTTGGCCCTGACCCGGATACATGGGAAGAAGGAGAAAAGGAAATGAGCCCTGTCTGCCACGTAAAACAGGGCAAAAAATATCCGCCATTCCTGCTGCTTAATGGGGATGAAGATCAACTTGTAAATTATTCACAGATGGAAACAATGTATCACAAGCTGATTGACTGCGGTGCATCAGCACAGGCGTGGCGGATTGAAGGCGCTGTTCATGAAGGCAATTTCTGGAGTCGTGATGTACATGAAGTAATCGGTAAATTCTTAAAAGAGAACCTGTAAATGGTAATTACATATAATCATATGGTGTTCGGTGCGTAACGGTCTGCTGTATAGATGCATTGAAATGTGTGCCATAGTTGAAACAAGGGAATTTTAATTGGAGCAGCAGTTGAAGTAGTGGGATTTATTGTTTGAATTGAGGCTATAGTTGAAGCTTTAGAAATTCAGTTGATGAAAATCAGGAGGTGGAATTATGCAGGAAGTATTGGAATTTTTGAAAAAGTGCGGTACGTATTATCTGGCCACGGTGGAAGGCGATCAGCCGCGGGTGCGTCCTTTCGGGACAATCCACCAGTTTGAGGGAAAGCTGTATATCCAGACGGGCAAGGTAAAGGACGTTTCAAAGCAGATGCATCAGAACCCGAAGATTGAAATCTGCGCGTTTGGGATGGGCAAATGGATCCGTGTGGCGGCGACTGCTGTGGAGGATGACAGGGCCTGCGCGCGGCAGAGTATGCTGGACGCGTATCCGTCTTTGCAGAAATCGTATCAGGCGGACGATGGAAATACGGAAGTGTTTTATCTGAAGGATGTGACGGCGACTATCTCTTCCTTTACGGATGAACCCAAAGTGATTCGGTTTTAATCAGGTACATCATATACAGGTGAAAACAGAGCCAGAGATGATGGAAGAAAGGTAAATGAACGAAGAACAGGCGAAACGGATTCTTGGAATAACAGAAATGGACAACGCGCGAACCGCGAAGATCAAGTTCCGCCGTTTGATTGGAAAGTACCACCCGGATGCGGCTGGCGAGGGTTCTCTGGATTTTCAGGAACAGGCGCAGAGGATTAATGCCGCTTATTCTTTTCTCAAAAGCAAAAACTTCTTCCTGGAAAAAGAGGAAAATATCATTCTGTGGAGAGCGCCGGTCAGTGATGACGCGTTTATTGAGCGGAATATTTATGCCCCGTACCATATGGACATCGATACCGGCGGGCTGTACCAGACCCTGACCCGCGGGAAATATATGTGGAATCCGGATGAGGAAGAATTTCAGCTGTTTCTGCGCAGCCTCCTGCACGCAGTGAAGGATTTGCTGGATGAAGTGGAGGGCAAATGCGGCATTTACGGCGGAACAGACAGTCTGCGTGTTTCGTTCCAGAAGCGGTTGTTTCACTGCCTTGCCATGCAGTTTGTGGATCCGCTTTACTGCCTTGAAAAAATCGCGGAGCCGGAGACAATGGACAAGGCAGGGCAGAAGATTTACTGCTTCCGCGCTTATATCGGGGAAAAGCAGAACAGGGAGATTATGAAGAGAATGATTTCCCTGCAGAAAGGCGATGCGGTATATCCTGCGGCACTTCAGGACTGGAAACTCATGGTCGCTGACTCGCAGGGAAATGGCCTGGGATATATTTCCTTTGCGGAGGATGAGCTGTATTACTGCCTGTTTCCGCTGATGCGGGCGCATTTGGTACAAACAAAAATGAGTGTCGCTAAAGTGCAGAGAAACAGGGAAAAATATCTGCGCCAGGCGAAGGCTGAAATTGCATTCCGGATCCGGATTAAAAAGGGAGCCGAGCAGTATCGGAACCCGGATATGAACCGGGAGATCAATCAGATTTTGTCTGCGTATAAAGGAGCAATCACCGGACGGGGAAGCTGATTTCCTTGATTTTAAAGGAAAAACCATTTGGGCAATTACAAAACGAGTTTAGCGATGACAATCACTTCTGAATAATCAGATATGAAACCAGATATCGAAAAAAGTCCGCACAAACAAGAACAAACGTTCTTTTACGTATGGACTTTCTTTGTGGAATATGGTACACTGAATGGCAGTTTTGAGGCGTTTTGTTCGACTGATACTGAGGCATCCACACAGTCCGGGAAAACGGTTTTGGTGAACGAAATTCGTCGAAAGCCTATTTTTTCAAAAACGGAGAATGTGTCTCGACGAATTTTTGTGCTATACACGAACTTTTTTACTATGGGAAACCGGGATTTATAAAGAATTTTCGAGGTGATTTTTGTGCATACAGAACAAAAACCTTTCATCCTTCACAGTGAATACCAGCCCACCGGCGACCAGCCCCAGGCCATCGCCGAGCTGGTGGAGGGCTTCCAAAAAGGCAATCAATTCCAGACTTTGCTGGGCGTGACGGGCTCCGGCAAGACCTTCGCCATGGCCAACGTGATCCAAGCGCTGAATAAGCCAACTTTGGTCATAGCGCACAGCTACAGAACCTGCCACCGGCAGCTTCTTGCGCATGCTAAGGCAAATAAAACCATTGCGGCACAGCTGTACGAGGAATTCAAGGAATTTTTCCCTGAGAATGCGGTGGAGTACTTTGTGTCCTACTATGATTATTACCAACCGGAGGCCTATGTGCCCTCCAGCGACACCTACATCGCCAAGGATTCTGCTATCAATGATGAGATCGACAAGCTGCGGCTGCCGGAGATTGCTGCCAGGGAGAGACGCTGGTGAGCTTCGCCTGTGTTACGCCGGAGAGCGAAAATCTTCTCAGACATTTGCTGCCTGGACATGAGGCCATTTTGGTTCAGCGCAGTTATGTGCGCAAAATCTGGACGAACCGCAGCCCATCGAGCGCGAGGAAAGCTGGACGCCGCCCGAGATGCAGCTGAACCTGGCGACCAACGACGATCTTATCTGCCAGAACTGCGTGCACTGCACGGACGCGGTTGACTCCTGTGCCAAGTATCTCAGAAAACCGGGCGCGGTGCTCTACGGCGGCGACTGCAAATATTATACGGGAAAATGATTTTACACACGGGGACTATATAACTTAATAAGAGATAAGGCCATAGCCGCAGGAAAAAGAACGAATGTTCTGCCTTGCGGCTATGTTTTTGTCACAACAGTAACCTCTATTTCAAAAATATATGGAAAAATTTGTTATGGAATTGTGAAAATATAGCAGAAAAGGAGGAAAAAGAGGCAGGATGCTGGGAAAAAGACTGACGAATCTTTTAGGGAATTTCGTGTCTGGCGTTTACAGTGCAACCTCCATCCGATAGGCCTTTGGTGTGGTGCCGGTGATTTTCTTGAAAGCCTGGGTGAAATAGCTCTGGTCACAGAATTGCAAAAGAACTGCAATTTCTCCAATCGAGTACGTCGTCGTTTGCAGCATCTGCTTTGCGGTATCGATGCGCTCGGCGAGCAGATAATCATTGACGGTCTGCTGGGTGTGCTGCTTGAAGACCTTGCAGAGATAGGGCTTGCTGATGCCGACATGAGCGGCGATGTCATTGAGACTGATGGGCTGGGTGATGTGGGTCTTGATGAAGCGTTTGGTTTTGCGGACATATATATTGCTGTCCGAAACACTGCGCTGGGCCCGATCTTCAATAACAAGTTCACAGAAGTCCTTTGCTATCTCCTGCAGTAGGCGATCCAGGTGCTTGGTTTCTTTGTTTTTGAGCAGACGTTTGATGGCCTGATCGGCAACAAGATTGGCAAAGGGCGGGTAAACATCGGCTTGAATGGCTGCAATCATAAAGGTGTTGACGAGACTGACGATGTTGGCCTCGTTCTTTTCCAGCGGAAATTTGGCATTGGGCTCTTTCAACGCTTGGATCAGCGGCTGGAGCGATTGCAACAGTTGGGCCTCATTGCCGTTGCGAATGGCATCCGAAATGGGCTTGATAAGCCAGTAGGTGGTATTGAGCTGGTTGTGCTCGGAGTCGCTGATTCTTTGCAGAAGCGTGTTCATAGGCTCCACCTTTCGAAAAGATGAATATTTCAATAAAAAAGCTAAGATTATTATATATTGCAGAGGAAGGAAATGCAATAATTTTATCGTTATAAGAGCAATAAAACTGAGAAATTCCAATAGAAATGAGGGCTGAATATGTCTCGTATCCTGACGCTTGCGGCGCGGCATCTCTTTGATCGCGGTGACAGCGCACGCTTAAAAAAACTGAGCTTTGACCGTGCGGATATTGATTCCGCGTTGAACATCCCCTACTGTGGGGACGGAGAGGGCGCACATTTGTTGGATATCTACCGTTTGAAGGACGGTCAAGGGGAAAAGCCTTTGTTGATTTGTATTCACGGTGGCGGTCTATTTTCCGGCTACAAAGAGATTAACCGCGGCTTTTGCGACGAATTTGTGCGACGGGACTATGATGTTGTCAATCTGAACTACCGCCGTATTCCAGAGGTTACGCTGGAGCAGCAGTTGGAAGATCTGCTGGCGGCGCTGCATTGGATAGAAGCATGCGCCGCAGAGCAGAGGCTGAACACCAGGCAGGTCTATCTGGTGGGAGATTCTGCCGGAGCACTGCTGTGCTGCCTGACACTGGGACTCCATCTCAATACAAAGTTTCAGCGCACCATGGCACTGTGTCCAACCAAGCTCCACTTCTGCGGCGTGGGGCTCATCTCTGTGATGCTGGACACCAAGCGGGACGATTTCATGAAGTTTATCAATTCGGAGATCGTCAGCAAGCACTGCGCGGAGGAGCGCAGGCGTTATTTGCTTGATCCTCAGCGCATCTTTGATCAGGGGCTATGGCCGCCCGTGTTTCTTTTTACAAGTGCGGAAGATCAGATCCGCAAGGACACGTTAAAGCTGGCGGACAAGTTGCGTGCCACCGAGCGTCCGTTTCAGCTGCTGGACTGGCCCAAGGGAACGGACTATAGACTCGGCCATGTGTTTGCGGTGCAATTTCCCATGTACCCTGAGAGCCAGAGATTGATTGACGCAATGACGGACTACTTTCAAGGAGGGAAAGAATAACGATGGCGGTGAAATGGATTAAAAGGATCATTCTGATCCTGCTGACGGCGCTTGTGGTGTTGTTTGCCCTACTGCAGGGATATGTTTTTCTTCAAAAGTGGAAAATCGCACGCCTACCCGGTAATCAAGCAGTCTACTATGAGGTCGAGAGTGTGGAGGGCTCTCCGCTTTCTGAAATGCGGATTTTGTTTTTAGGCAGCAGCGTGACCAAGGGAGAAGCGGCTCTTGATCGCTCTTTCGTTGATGATTTGGCAGAGGCCACCGGTATGACGGCCATCAAGGAAAGCAAAAGCGGCACGACTTTGGTGGATGAGTTTTCGCCCACTGCGCTGCTTGTCTATGGCAACGGAAAAAGCTATATCCAGCGTCTGAAAGAAATCGACAAGACGCAGTCCTTGGATGCAGTCGTAGTGCAGTTATCTACCAATGATGCTAGCCTCAAAAAGTCCCTTGGAGAAATCAGCGCAACGAGAGACACGGAGGGGCAGAACAGCAAAACCATCACCGGCGCGATGGAATATATCCTTGCCTATGTGCAGGAAACGTGGGACTGCCCGGTGGTGTTCTATACCAATGCCTACTATGAAAATTCTGCTTATGAGGCAATGATCCAACAGCTTTACCTGCTTCAGGAAAAGTGGGAGTTTGGCATCATCGATCTCTATTCCGATGAGGCCTTCAATGCCATCACGCCTTCGCAGC
>JAJQGR010000107.1 GCA_021200345.1 Lachnospiraceae bacterium
CTGTGGACACGAGAATCTATATCCACGATTATTATGGTTGTCTGCGTTCTGATTCCAATGACATATTGCATGCCCATGCTGCCTATCTATATACAGAGCATGGGCGGTGACGCCTCCATGGCGGGTGTGATAGTCAGCGTGTTTAATTTTGTGTCCATGGTATGTCGGCCTGTTTCAGCATGGGTCATTGACAACCATAAAAAACGTATGATCGTAGTTTTTGCGTTTATCTGCATTATTGCCGGATGCTTCTCTTATCAGCTGGCAATCGCCACTTCTGTGCTGCTTGTCCTGCGCGGCATTCACGCCATTGGATACAGCACAGGATCGAATGCTGTAGGCGTGGTAGTGGCCAATGTGCTGCCGGACGAGAGGAGAAAGGAAGGATTGGGTTACTATGGATTTGCCATCTCCGGCGCCATTGCCATAGGACCGGTGATTGCCCTTTTGGTGATGCAGGCAGGAGGAATCAAATTTTCGTTTACGGTATGTGCTCTGATTGCTCTGGTTGGTCTTCTGGTGCTGCTCCAGCTTCGGTTTAAGGATGAAGCTCCGGCAAGTAAGAGCAAATTTGCGCTCAGTAACTGTTATGAAATTTCCGCAATTCCCCTGACCCTGATTATGGCTGTAGCGTTCTTTGCCTATAGCGGCCTTGCCACCTTTTTATCTGTGTATACCATGTCTTTGGGACTGGGAAATATTAATGTTTATTTTTACCTGACACTTGCGGTAGGAATGATTGTGGCCAAGATTGCCAGTGAGACCATCTTCAAGGGGAAAGACACCACTCCGCTTCTCTATTTCAGCATTATCGCTATGGCAGTGGGACTCTTTTTACTGTCCAACGCGGTTTCCATTGGACTCTTTCTGCTGACGGCGCTGATGTTCGGTTTGGGCTTTGGCACACTTCAGGCAGGCCTGCTGACAAAAATCATGATGGCATCCGCTCCTCAAAGACGGGGCGCGTCCAATTCCACTTTCCTTTCTTCGGGAGATGTGGGAATGTCCTTTGGTCCCATGGTGTGGGGCATGATTGCCGGTAAATTTGGCTATTCCACCATTTACAGCTGCGGCGCTGTGATTATGTGCCTGAATCTTGTGCTGTTATTTATTGTTTTAAGACTGGGAAACAAAAAGGCTTCAGAAAAACAGGGGGAATAGAGTATGCTTGATTCGTCCGTATTTCAAAGGATGTACAGGACTGCCGAAGGCTGTCTGAAAGAGCAGAATATTCATTACCGCGTTGTGGCCGAAGATAATATGTTATATGATGAGAGGGGCGCAGCGCTGGGAAGCATTTTTTCCTATTCCTATTTTCGGGTGAATGAAGATTCCAAAGAAAGGCGTCCGGTGATCTTTGCCTGCAACGGAGGGCCGGGCAGTTCGTCTTTGATGCTCCATGCAGGCTTTCTGGGAGCCAGACGGGTATATTATGATCAGTTCCCTTCCTCCGGCGGTTCGGCGGAGGGCAAAAGCATAGACAACCCGGACTCTTTGCTTGACGGCGCGGATGTGGTTTTGTTTGATCCCGTGGCTACCGGTTATGGAAGACTTCTGGATCCGGACAGCACAGACAGGTTCTTTGGAATAGAGGAGGATGCGGAAGCAACGCTTCAGTTTGTGTCAGGATGGCTGAGCCGCTATCAGAGATGGGATTGCCCCAAATATCTGCTGGGAGAGAGCTATGGCTCCACCCGGGTGGCGGTGATGGCCGGACTGGCCCAGGGAGGAAGCTTAAAGCAGGCGTATAATATTTGTTTTGACGGAGTGATCCTGATTGGAAATACGGTGTCTCCCTCTTCCTATCACAAGACGGATCTGAAAGTAGAACCCTCAGTACTGAACTTTTCCAGCTTTGCCGCTACAAGATGGTATCACCACAGGCCTGCCAATGGGCAGGCATTGGAGGAATTTGTGCAGGAAGCTGACAATTTTGCGGGCAGAGAGTATCTTTGGGCGCTTTATCAGGGAGATGCGCTTCAGGGAGAGCAAAGACGCGACATAGAGAGGAAAATATCGTATTATACCGGAGTTTCCGGGAAATACCTGGAAGCCAATTCTCTTCAGATAAATCATGTGGAGTATTTGTCGGAGGTGCTTAAAAGTCGCGGCAGAAAGGTTTCCATTTATGATTCCCGCTTTGCGGTGCCCCAATACGATGGCCGCGGGGGAAGATCCGATCCTTTCAAGGATGATCCGGTATTGAACCTTTACGAAAAGTATTTTCGGAGCGTATTTGAGCAAAGCATTTGTCCGTCGCTGGGAATGGAGACAGAGAGATATTTTTGCGCCTCCTGTCTGAGCGTACAGAAAATATGGAATTTTCACACGGAATATACACCGGCGCAGCAGCTTACCCTGGCCATGTGCCGCAATGAGAAGATGCGCACCTTTTTTATCAATGGATATTATGATCTTTGTACGCAGAGCGGCCTTGTGAGATACACCATGCGTCATTCCGGTCTGCCTGTGGACCGCACCTTTTTGAAGGAGTATCCATCCGGACACATGATCTATATGGGAGAGGATAACTGTAGGCAGGTGGCAGGAGATATCAGAAATTTTATCAGAGGAATTAATCCATGAAGTGATTTCATGGAAAAGAAAAAATAAATTAGAGGGCACAGAAAGGAGAAAACTGAAAATGAAGCATCAGTTTAGTGAAGAAGTATCGGCACGTCATCTTTCGGAGGCAGTTCATTTTCGTACCATATCCAATGCACATGAGGATGCGGTGGACTATGAACCCTTTTTTGAAATGCACAAGTGGCTTGAGAAAACATACCCAAACGTGCATCGGGTGATGGAGAGAGAACGCTTTGGGAAAGCAGGTCTTTTGTATCACTGGAAGGGAACGGGAAAATCTGGCTGGGATCCCATCATGCTGATGGCACATCAGGATGTGGTGCCGGCTGGGGATGAAACATTGTGGAAATATCCGCCCTTTGACGGCGTCATCGCGGACGGCCATGTGT
>JAJQGR010000028.1 GCA_021200345.1 Lachnospiraceae bacterium
CGCCGGCTGGCCGTTTTAAAACGCAACACTGGCCGCCGGCCGGCGCAAATTGCATATTCAGAGCCGGGGACCTCCAGCTTCTGGTCCTATATGATGTTCAATCCCTGGGGATTTTTCAAGGGAATCCTGCCCATCACCAACAGGGATTACAACCTGAACACACTACCTCTGGAAACTTTCCGGTTCATTCTGCGCCAGAGCGCTTACCCGGAGGTCTTAAGGCTCTCTCTGGCCGCCATCAAAGAGCTGAAAGAAAAGAAATATGGATATGAGGTCAGCGCCAAGGGACTGTTACTGGCGCTTTATATGGAAATTTACAGGGCGGAGGATGGGGATTCTTTAAAGGATGATCCCGTCCGTTCCCCCCCCGATTTTAGATCTGAAAAACAGAGCCAGGCGCCCAGCCCCGACAACCGGCTGGTCATCGCCCCCGCTCTGGATTATATTTTTCAAAATTACATGCAGCAGTTTACCATCAATGATCTGGCCGAGCTGTGCCATATGAGCGACACCCATTTCAGGCGCACTTTCCGGGAGATCATGAACACCTCCCCGTTAGATTACCTGCACAACACCCGGATCACCAGGGCCTGCACCCTGTTGGGCAGTACCCAGAAGTCCATTCTGGAGATCTCCGAGCAGGTCGGTTATCGCACCCTCTCCAGCTTCAACCGGCACTTTCAGCAGGTCATGCAGACCACACCCCGGGAATACCGGCGCAACATTATGCAGCAGGAAAAGACGTCTCAGGCAACCGCCATCCTGGAGTATTCCGGATGGATTAAGCCACAGGTGTAGGCGTCAGTCTGTCTTCCTGTCCTGAGTGATTGTTTTGTGCAATTCAATGATACCATGCAAATCGCTGCTATATTTCATAGCAGTGACACAATAAGTTCATAATTGTTTTTTGATCGGAACCTCTGATACCCAAAGACTTCAAATCAATGGTTTCCTTTTCCATTTCATCCAGAAACCGTTTCATATCGGCTGCAATTTCTTTGCCAAGTTTCTGTTTTGAATCTGCTGTGATTAATTGCCCTAACCGGAATACATCGTTTTTATGCTTTTTGATATTCTTACCGTCGATATGCTCGCCATCTGCTTTTCTCTCTGTCAGGTCAACCCACGCTTTCGCCTTAAATGGAATCAGGCAAGCTGCTTTCAGTACCGGGATGCCATCTATAACAACCTGACCGCTTTTCAACAAATCATAATAAGCATCATTCAGCAGTATAGCTGAAAGACTGGATATTTCATCATCAATTGGCAGAGGTGTCAAAACTGCGTTCTCATCTATAGCTATAAACTCTGGCTTTCTCGAAAAGATTTCTATCATGTAAGGATATTCTTTGCTTTTCGGAGAACTAAATCGATAGAACTGAGCATTTCCCGTGCTCTTGTTTTTATGTTCATATTCGGCGTCTTTAATATATTCCCAAAATGCTTTTCCGAATTCCACTGTAATAGATTCAACAATCAGAACAATATCAATATCCTTTGTAGCGCGAAAACTCCTGTTCTCACTTTCCATTAATAAATCACACGCCGTTCCGCCTATAATGACATATTGATCCTCAAACCCCTGAAACTTCTCCTTAAATTTTGTAAATCCTGTAACCATTCAGCCAGCCCATACCCCTTCCAGCAATTCTTCCACAGCACTTTCTATGCGTTCATCTTCGTTTTCCAAAAATGATAACGCAACAGATATCCTGTCTGCCATATTATCGACAGAAAATTGTTTTGGTTCATATTCCCACAATTCGATCCTGACCTGTTCATCCGGATCAACCAGTTCATTCATTAACAGTTCCTTGTTAAATACTTTCACATAAACAGCATAAGTTGCTGTTCTTCCCGGATTGAGCATTGTTTCTTCTGCCAGTACGCTCTCTCCGGCAATAACCATCTCATTGGTTACTTCACTTTTTTTCAGGTAACCAATTCTGCGAACCGGAGAAGATAAGTGTTCTTTTAACCTTTCATAAAGTTCAGGACGGGCATAATATGATTCAATCACCTTGTTCACCCCATCCTTTGTCACATGAAACAGACCTGTCGCTTCCAGCTGCTTTACAGCCCGGCTCATAGTCATTGCCGTAAAAGGGAGCAATCTGGTCGCCTCGGAAACATATAACTTTTTCTTATTTTGATAGAGATAAAGCAGAATCAGTTGCTGGGTGGAAAACATAAATTTCTTCAGTTCCTTTTCTTCCCCACTTTCCTTTGCCAGGAATGTACCCATAAAGGGCAAAAACACCTGTCTGTCTGTGATGAACGGTATGTTGTTCTCTATCATCTTGTTTCGCCGGTAATCAGAAATTGTCGGAAGCTTTAATACCACTGGTACACGATCAATCTCCTGTATTTTTTTAATTTCTTTCTTTAATGCAGGCAGTGTAACGAGTTCTTCCCTGGGGATTAATACAATGCATCTGCAGCCATTCAGTGTTACCGTTGCAAAATCATAGCTGCCGGCAATATATAAAGGTAACCTGTTTTGTTTATTCCAATCCTCAGACTGCACTTGTATTCCAAAAAGATTTGTAAGTAAATCCATGGCCCTCTCTCTTTCACTTAATTTATCAAATTATAACTTTGTGAAAGTTAAAAGTCAATATTTTAAAGTTAAAATGGATGTCTCATCATAACCTCTTTTATCTGCCATGCGTCAGTCTTCCCCCGCGATATCCATCAGCTTCACCAGGGCCGCGACGCAGTCCGCCCGGCTGACAGGCTGATCTGCAGCATAATCCTCCCACAAAAGGCCCAGGGTCTGAGCTTCCTGCTGGCAGTCAGCCATGGAAATATCCCGCTCTCCCAGAGGATGGAGACTTCGGATCATGAAGCTGACAAATTCACCGCCGGTGAGCGCATCATCCGGCCGGAAACGCTTTTGAGGCGTGGTGGTCTCATCAATCAGGCCGCTGTCAAAGGCCGCCTGCACATTCTGGGCGTCCCATTCAT
>JAJQGR010000019.1 GCA_021200345.1 Lachnospiraceae bacterium
GTGCAAAAAGTCCGGAAAGCGAATATCCTGCTGTATACTGCGGGACACCCTCCGGTATCAGTTTCTCTTCTCTCAGCCGGGGAATACATTTGTCAGTCAGCCAGGCAAGCGTATCTGCCCCTCTGCCGGCAAACATCTCTTCCCCAAATGCAGCTCTCGCCGACCAGGGAGAAAGCTGTGAATTCCAGTCGGTCACCTCATACACAACTAATGTATAAGGCACATCTTTGGCTTTTTCGGCCAATCGTGCAGCAAGGATGTCGGCACTTCCGGCTTCCTGGCCGGATTCACCAATGTAGAAGCAAGGGCCTTTCTCACCATGCCGAAAAATATTGACATGAATATCATCGATCTGCAGAATCATTTCCTTCCCCCGTTCCTCCCAAAGTCCAGAACAGCTCTACTGCCCGAAATTACTTTGTATTATAGCAATCAGAATAAATAAAATCAATCACGGGTTAGATTCGACGCATAGAACTTTTTCCATATTCGTATTTAAAATATCAGCAGAGCGGGATCCGCCTATCAGCAGATAGAATAAAATCGTACATATACCAAACATCGCGAAGATCTGTGTTACACTGAGCATCAGGGCCAGTGCGGAGCAGATAAACGACCCAGCCGGCATGGACGCTTCCATAATTGCGGCGTTTAAGCCACTCATTCTTCCTATTTTATCCCGCGGCACTGCTGCCATCATTAAGCCGCCGATCACCACGTTCAGGACGCCGCCGCCCACGCCAACAAAAAACATGCTCAGCGTCAGCAGCAACATTTTCCCAATCATAAGGCAAATGCCAGGAGTTATGTACATACAGACGATCGATATTCCCATAACGATACCGGCGGCAACGCACAGATTCCCTTTTTTGAATTTCAGCAGTCTGGGCGTGACAAACGCTCCCACCATCATTCCGACCATCATCAGAATTTTGATGTAGGAAAGCATGCCTGCGCCCATATTCAGATAGTCGCTGACATACGGCGTCTGAAATACAGTGAGCGGCATGAGCCCGAAATTGATGACCAGGCCAATCACACTGATCATCTGCACAACCTTACTACCCTTCAGAAAAGAGAGACCCTCCTTAAAATCTGAAAAAACCCGGCCCAAATTCACCTTCTTTGCCTCGCTGGTTTTATTCTTTTCCGTAACCCTGATCCAGAGAATCAGAACCGCTGAAGCCAAAAATGTGACAGCGTCAATGACCAGCACACCTGCAGAACCGATCAGGGCTATCAAGCCGCCGGAGACAATATAACCCAGCAGCTGACTGACCCGGGAAAAGGAATAACTCGCTGCCTTTCCAAGCGTATAATGGGAGGATTCCAGCAAAAGCGGCGTGATTGCGTTCCCGGCCGGCATCCGGAACGCCTCAATTGTGGAAGTAAGCATAGTCAGGACAGCGATCAGCACCGGTGTCAGCAATCCATTTATGTACAGAGCAACAAACAGAAGTACAACCAGAAAGCGGAGCAAATCGGTAAGTGCCATCATAACGCGCTTATTGACCCGGTCAACAAGTGCTCCCGTAAATGGCTGCAATATAATCGTAGGAATATAATTCAGGCCGATGATGAAGGCCATCAGTGATTCACTTCCCGTGATTTCATACATAATCCAGGAATAGGCTATCGCGTCCAGCGAATCCCCGAAGTGGCTGATCAGATCCGCCGTCAGCAACTTAAGATACTGCTTTTGCGACAATAAAGCCCGATAGTTTCTTTTTTTCCATAAAGTTCCTCCAATGCAGGTCTTTTTCCAAACTCACAGCCATTCCAGATACAGATAGACAGCTTTGAAAATTCTCCCTACAACATATTCTCCTTGCGTCTCCGCTCTGCTCCGGTCGGCGCTAAAGTCACATTTTATAAAGGCCGTCCTTTCAGACTATATTCGTAAACAAAAGACTTGTTCTCAGATCCATCCTGAAACGGTTTTGATGCGACCAGATGAAAGCCCCGCTTATCATAAAACTGGTAGGACGCAAGCGTATTGGTGAACAATCGAACAGTATCTGCTTTATCTGCCTGCGCTTTGCTCAAAAACTGATTGAGCAGTGCAGTACCGAGGCCCTTCCTGTAATCCACCATAGAGCATAATGCAACGAGTTCCAAATCGCATTTTCCAAAAGATTTCGCGTCCCTTTCCTGAAGCTGAGCAAAGAATCCATCAAACTGAGTTTTGAAAGCATCTGACAATTTGTACAGCTTCAAATAGAACCTGAAAAACATTCTGCACCAGACGCCGTAGTGCTTTTTTGTCGCATAAGTATTGGCTAGCTTCTTGTCAAACTCCGGACTGTACTTTCCGCAGATGAAGCCAACAACCTTTTTACTGTTGTTCTCTGCGACAAAAGTAAAATTGCACTTCTCCAACAGCACCTGAATATATTCTTGCAGGAAAAGCCTGTCTTCCTTGCTAATGGGACCGGTGAAGAAGCTCTCATAAAGGCAGGTGGTACAGTCAGCAAGATCCGCTTCCTGATACGGGCGAACTCGAAATTCATAGGTTTCCATTTATCTTTCCTCCATTCTGGAATCAGTACGCAGGCTGTCCCATGTGGTTGTAGGAACGCCAGCCTTTTTACGCAGTTCTTCAAATCCTGCGTCAAGATACTTCATTTCTTCTACGGCGTGCATAGCGTGGTCGCTGACCGAAAGCCGGCCGATGGGCGTTTTATATATGACAAAGAATATCGCCGCCATAATGGGGCGCTTTGGCCCTGAAAACCACTTTTCATCCCCAGCGGGGAGAAGCGGAATGCCGAGCTTTTGCAGTACACGGTAGCCCTCCAAATCCGCATCCAGAATGGCTTTTCTTAACCTGTGTGTCGCTTTCGACAGATGACCGCCTGTAATATAGCAGACGTAACACATGGGCAGGACACAAGTGGCGTGACATTTCAGCCAGGCATCCATCTGGTTCTCCCAGGTCAGGCGGCAGCCCGTTCCCGC
>JAJQGR010000173.1 GCA_021200345.1 Lachnospiraceae bacterium
AGAACAGCGAGCGCTTGAGCTGGAGCTTCGAGGAAGTGGACTCCAAGCTTCAGAACATCATGATCAATATTTACCACAATATTGACAACGCCGCGAAGAAATACGGCAAGGAAGGCAACTACGTGGTAGGCGCCAACATCGCCGGTTTCGAGAAAGTAGTCAGCGCCATGAACGCGCAGGGAATTGTGTAATCCTGCCGCTGATATTTAAAAAAAGCTTGTATTTTTTTGAATGTTCGGTTATACTCCCCATTGATATCAGGGAGTAGTTGGCGCATATGCCTCTAAGCAATGCGTTGCCCCTTCGTCATCACGCTGACGCAGCGGATTCCTTATCCAGGATCGTCGGCCGGATGGGACATGAAACAACGAGACTTTTATCGCATTTTTAACGAATGCGGCAAAAGTCTCGTTTTTTACACTTCCTAATCAGAGAAAGGAACGAATATTTCTATGATTTACCTGCTTTTTGCTGTTGGATTGATGCTGCTGATCAAGGGAGGCGACTGGTTTGTGGACGGGGCCACCGGTATCGCCAGGCGCTTTCACCTGCCGGAACTTTTGATCGGCGCCACAGTGGTGTCCATCGGCACCACCCTGCCGGAGGTTATGGTCTCCACCACCTCCGCCATTCAGGGACACAGCCAGATTGCCTACGGGAATGCCATCGGCTCCATTATCTGCAATACCGCTCTGATTGCCGCCGTCAGCATGGCCATTCGCCCCTCCGCTGTCAATCCAAGGAATCTGCGCACACCGGTGACCTTCTTTTTCATCGCCGCCGTTTTTTACGCGGCGATCGCTTACACCACAGGATATTTTTCCCGTCCTGCGGGCATTATCCTGCTGGTCCTGTTTGTTCTTTATATTATATCGAATGTGATGGAAATGAAAGACGCTCCAAACGGTTCAAATCCCGCGGTGGGGAACGATGCCGTCCGGGATGACGGCTCAGAGAGCGATGAGGAAAGCACAGACGACCCTCTCTGGAAACTGATCCTGCTGTTAGTCGTCGGCGCTCTGCTGATCGCCGTGGGAGCCGATCTTTTAGTGGACAACGGCACCCTGATCGCGCAGGCTCTGGGCGTTCCGGAATCCGTCATTGCTCTGACCTTCGTAGCCCTGGGTACCTCCCTGCCGGAGCTGGTCACCGCCATCACTTCCCTGATCAAGGGACACAGCTCTCTTTCTCTGGGAAATATCATCGGCGCCAATGTGTTCAATCTGGTGCTGGTCTGCGGTCTGTCCATGACGGTGTCGCCCTTCAGCATTCCGGAAAATTCCACCCTGTTCGGAATCAACGCCTCTCTGGTGGTGGATCTGCCGGTGATGTTTCTGGTCATGATCCTGCTGACCAGCATCCCGCTTGTGAAAGGGAAAACAACCCGGCTGCAGGGAATTGCGCTGCTGGCAATCTACGCGGCATTTTGTATGTATCAGTTTACGATGGGGTAAAATATAACAAAGCCAGATCCGTCCCGCCGTCAGGAAAATTTTTAAAATGTGAAAAAAATGCCATGCGGAATCCCATTTGATTCTGCATGGCATTTTGGGGTGAGAAGGTTTTGTTTATCTATCGTATCAACTGACCGATTTACTGCTCTTTCATTTTCCTCTCGCTGATCTCCTTCATCATCTGGGTATAGAATTTAGGAGTAATGCAGTAAAACATCATTGCGATGATGGAGCAGACATATCCTGCCACCGGGCAGAGGAATTTCATAGCCTTAATGGCAGTCAGGGTGGCATCCGACTGAACAGCGGCATTGGCAACATATCCGCTGGCGGCCAGGATCATGGTGGTCAGAGAACCTCCCAGAGCCATGCCGACTTTATTCGCGAAAGTAAGAGAGGAGGAGATAGTGCCTTCTCCGCGGATTCCAAATTTCCATTCGCCATAATCGATACAGTCTGTCAGAAGGTTCCACCCTACGGTTCCTGTGATGGTAGCCAGACCGGTTGCCACCAGAATCAGGGCAATAATCGCGGAAATGCTTGTGCCGGTGAAAAAGAGAACCACATAGGGAATGATAACCAGGCAGGTGGAGGCCATGTACAGTGTCCTCTTTCCGATTGATTTTTGCCAGCCTGTCTGTCTACAGGCCCAGCCGATGATAAAGCTCTTTTGGTGCGTCATTCTGTTCCATATACTCCCGGATATAGCCTTTCATCCGACAGATCACCACATCATCCTGAATGGGTGTATTCTGTGAAGGATCCTGCTCCAGATCATACAGCGCGGAGCCGAATGCCGTGGTATCTCCCATCATGTCCGCCTTTTTGATTTTCATCAGCCTGCAGCCCTTTGTAAAGAAGAAAGGCTCCGCAAGCTCCATTTCCTGAAGCTCCTGAGGAGAAAACATCTGTCGCATGTGTGTGGGCATCAGAGTATACTCGTAAACCGGCTCCTCGGGATGCTCCGCGGCATGCATGTAAACATATCTTCCATCGGTCACATCGATCTGACTGCCATGATAACCGTAAACGGCGTACTGACGGATGGGAGCATCATAATCCATAACCTGACTGAGAGGCTTTCCCTGCATGTCCTTTGGAATGTCCATTCCGAAATACTCCAGCAGAGTGGGCGCGATATCTACTGTCTGCACGATGGCATTGCGTTTGCTTCCTGCCAGCTCCTTTTTTCTGGGATCGTAAATAAACAGTGGAATATGGGCGATTTCATTGAAAATGGGCATGCTGGTTTTGCCCCACCAGCCGTGTTCTCCAAGCAGAAATCCATGGTCTGTGTTGACAATCAGCATGGTATCCTCCCACAGCCCATATCGATCCATGGCGTCCAGAACCTTTCCCAGGTAACGGTCGCATTTGCTGACCAGAGCCGCGTAATTGTAACGCACATGCTGTTTTGTGTTCTCATCCTCCACAGCGGGAGCATAAGGCGGCCAGTCCGCTTCCATTTCAGCGTCTCCGGTGAAATGATGAGGATAGAGTTCCTTATCCTTTGGAAGCGTGTAAAATGGTTCATGGGGATCAAAGGTCTCAATCTGTAAAAACCAGTTGTCCTCAGCATGATTTCTTTCGATAAAATCCAGTCCCTGGGAGAAAGTAACGGCCTGAGATGTTTTCTCTTCCGTGTCCATATTGCTGCGGTTGATCTGATCCTGGGCCATCATCCTGGCATAAAGAGGGTATTCCAGCATGACTTTTTTGTACTCAAAAACAGTGCCTTTGGGCTGGTATTGGTAAGTCAGATCCGCTTTCCAGTTATCTCCCTCCTGGCCTCTGGAGATCTCCCAGGAAGAGTAGCGGTTATGATAGGTGGCTCCGCCGTCCTCCCAGTAATGCTGGTGATCGCTCACCAGATGAGTATAAATTCCTCCTTTCTTCAAAATTTCCGGCATGGAATCGTCATAGGGCTCCATGGGTCCCCAGCTTCGGTGCAGGAAGTTGCTTCTTCCGGTGTGAAGCTCCCGCCTGGCCGGCATGCAGGGCATGCTGCACACGTAGCATTGCTCAAACTGGACGCATTTTTCGGCAAGTCTTTTAAAATTGGGCGTTTTGACCCAGTCGCATCCGTAAGGTTCGAGCATTTCCCTGTTCAGGGAATCGTACATCACCATAATTGCTTTCACTTTTGTTCCTCCTCTCTGGAAAATAATAAGTGACTGATATTGAGTAATATACATTTGAAAACGTTTACAAATCGAAACGTAAATAATGTTGTAAACGTTTTCAAAATTGAGTACAAATAAAAAAATGAAAACCACTAATAAAAGACTGAGCTGTTATTCGTGACAGCTTTTCACGGAGCCTCTGTCCATATATTCAGGCCGGAAAGTGACACTCAGCTTTGAATTGTCCTGTCCCTGCAGCCATTCCAGAATACCACGCGCAACACTTTTCCCCATTTCCAGAGCCGGCACATAGAAGCAGTTGATCCTGGGCAGCATCTGATTCCCGGTGTCCCGGATATGCTCCACACTGATCAGGGAAATATCATCGCCGATCTTTTTGCCGATGGAGTTTAAAATGCTGTTGATAGATGCGGTGATGTTAAGGTCCTCTGTTATAATTCCTGTTACATTTTCCCGGATGATAAGAGCTTTCACTGTCTCCGCCAGAATATCCATATCCATGTTCATGGCAGTTTCTTTTAAAATCAGAGTCAGATCAGGGTGACGCGTTTCCGCGCTTTCTTTAAGAAAAGAGGTTGTCTCAGTCCTGTTGGCTGACGGGAAGAGAACAATGCGCCGATGCCCCTTTGCATAGAGCTGTTCCACTGCCTCAAGCATATACAGTTCATATTCCGCGTAGACATTGATGCCCTTATCATGGAAACGCTTTCCGATATATCCTACAGGAAAGTCCTGGTCAAGAACGGATTCAAGATATTTCCGGAAACGTCTGTCGTCCGGCACAGCCAAAAGAATCAGACCGTCCAGTTTTTTCCGGCTGATATATTCTGTAAATTTAGGAGCAGATTTTCTGTTTTGTGAGTATGCTTTTATCTCATTGATCAGAAGAAGGCTGTAAGGGCTTTCCATAATTTCAGCCTCAATACCCCGCAGGCACTCCAGCATATATCCGCTCTGAAACATGCTTCCGTCATAAAAGGGAGAATATACACCAATCGTCATGGAATTCCCGGAGACAAGGGCTTTACCCAGCTGGCTTGGCTGAAAATTGTAATATTCGATTGCCTCTGTGACGCTTGCAATTTTGTGGTCGCTGACGCCTGCCGAGTGATTGATGACCCTGGAGACGGTAGCGATGGAGACGCCTGCGCGCTTTGCAACGTCGTGTATGGATGCTCCCATGTTTCCTCGCTTCTGATGGAATGTTAATTTGTAAACGTTTTCAAGACTGCTAACATATTTTTAACATTTTATGGAAGAAAATACAATAGATTATTTTACTGAACATTGACCGACAATTTTGTAAGAATGTGACAAAAAGGAAACTATCCTTTCAAAATCTAAAAAAAAGAGGCTGTTTTTCGCAGCCCCTTTTCCATCATCTGAACCCTTTCCTGATCTCGCTTTTTTTACACATTCTTACTCCTGCTGCGGGTCAACATCTATCAATACTTTCATTGTTCTTTCTTTATTGCTGTCAATATACTGATAAGCCGCCAGATAATCCTGAAAAGCGAAATGACGGCTCATTAACGGCTCCAGATGTATTTTTCCTTCATTGACGAGGCGGATGGCCTCCAGATAGTCCTCATGCCGGTACATCATGGTGGTATCCAGATCCAGCTCGTGATCATTCAATACCGCCAGATCCACTGTGGCCATTTTGCCAAATACCGCCACAAGAATAATTTTACTGCCCTTACGCGCACCGCGAATCGCCTGATTCATGGTAATGTCGGTTCCCGCGGCCTCATAAATCACATCCGCCTTATCCGGTCCAAAGGCATCCACAAGGGACTGCGTAAAATCCTGATTCTTTGTGTTCACTGCATAATCCGCCCCGCACTGTCTGGCCAGCTCCAGCCTGTAATCAGAGATATCCGTTACCAGCACGCTCTTTGCGCCCATGGCCTTGCAGGACTGCATCAGCAGATTTCCAATAGGGCCGCAGCCCAATATGGCCACTTTCGCCCCTTCCATTTCCGGGAAACGTCTGGCAGCATGAACCGTAACCGCCAGGGGCTCAATCATCGCCCCCTGGTCGTATGTCATACTCTCCGGCAGCGCTGTGACCTTGGTCTTATCCACCGCGAAATACTCACTGGCCGTTCCGGTGGACTGGAAGCCCATGACTTTCAGATTTTCGCACAGATTATATTTTCCATGAGTGCAGGGATAGCATTTCCCGCAAAATATCTGCGGCTCAATGGTCACCTTCTGTCCCACAAAAAATTCATTCACTCCTTCTCCCAAAGCCTCAACGCTGGCCGAAAGCTCATGCCCCTGGGTAATGGGATATTGTGTAAAGGGATGGGTACCATGATACACATGAATATCACTTCCACAGATTCCGATGCGTCTGATCTTCACCAGCACCTGATTCTTTTCCGGCTTCGGTATCGGTACATCGCGGAATATGATTTTGCCCGGCGATGTCATTACCTGTTGTCTCATGCCAATGCCCTCCTCCTTTTTCTGATGATTTCTCATCTGTCAAAATTTCTCAATGCCTGCGCTGCAATCACAGGGTCCGGTTCACTGTTCGCTTTTCTTATAATTTTCACATACAAGCTTTCCGGTAGACTGATCTCTCTTAAACTGCCTGAAGAAATCCCAGCAAAGCTCGGCCATCATAAGAGACTGCCAGTGTGGGAAATTATCCACCACCACAAAGCGGAAGGTGTTCACTCCCTCCTCATTAAAGCAGTCCGCAAAATAGTGCTTACATCCGAAAATCTCTCTGACTTCTTCTTTGTCCGCGTAAAAGCCCAGCAGATGATGATACTCATCCTCCGGCTGCTTTTCATAAGCGATACACTGATCTACATCTCTCACAGCACAGCCCAGAGATTCCAGTCTGTTATTCAATCTGGCAACAGCCCACCTGTGCACATCCACACCGGGAGCCGGACTGGAAGGATGGGGCATCCACCAATGGGGTTCTTTTTTCATCTTCAGTCTGGCGGCATCTCTGAAGCCCTTCTCCGGATCGTGAATCCAGGTGGGATCCTTTTCATTGTCAAATTGAGGATGATGGAAGGTCTCCGGATTTCCAATCTTTCCATCCCAGCTTTTCCTTGGCTGCCAGAAATTCAGGGGTACATAATAAGAAGCGTCACAGGCTCCCACCGTCTGAATGAAAGGTACCACCGCCTTCTTCACACGGGACTTCTCCTCCTCTGTGAACTGAACGTCAAAGTTATCTGTGGTGCGATAGAAGTCACAGGAATTGGGAGCTACAGCGGTCAGAAGCTCAGGCATGCGTTGCAAAGCGGTGTTTGTCTGGCTGCCTCCCTGAGAAAGTCCGCTCATATAGATACGCTCACAGTCAACCGGATATTTTTCCTTTACCAGTTCAAGGGTTTCTTTGACGCAATCCCAGTTGGTATTCTGAAGCATCAGCAGCATAAAGCCCTCCCTGGCCGCAATCTCCGGATAGCCGCAGGAAAACTCCTCTGTCTCAATGGAGGAGCCGCCTCCGTGCTGTGAGATAATCAGCGGGTATTTCCGGTCCGGATGGCTTTCTGCCTCCAATGGCGTAAACACAACCCAGCGGGAATAATAATCATCCTCATGATACATCTCTTTTTTCAGACCTATGGAGCGGTAATATGCCAGGCATTCCTCCCCCATGGCGTCGTCCTCGTAAAGGAAGCGGATCTGAAGCCTTTGAGCGAAAGCTTCCCCATACTCAGAATCGATAAATTTGTCAACATCCATATATCCATTGTGAGCCAGATTTATGTAATCCAGGAACTGCTCAAATTTTTTCCCTGTCTCCGGATTTGTCTCTGCTGACCAGTAGTCTCTTCGTTTCATCAATGCTCCTCCATTTTCGTGCGGTCGTATATCACACAGGTGCTGTCATAATAATGCAGACGAATATTTCGGTTGCCGTACAGGTGCACATACATGGATTCCTGAGGCGGATCTGTCTCCGTTTTTCCCTCTGCCACCTCCAGGCATGCTCCCATTAGGCTCTTTATCGTTTTTTTCGGATGGGGACGGTTCGTGTGTGTGGAATACAGTCTTACATCCTCCGGCAGCCGATCATACAGTCCGCCCAGCACATCCCGATACAGCAGCAGCTCTTTCCCGTTCATTTTTTCCAGATGTACGTCCATATTGACTCCGTCGCCGCAGAAGCACACCTTTTCCTCCGGAATATAATAGGCAGTCTGCCCCGCGGTAACCCCCGGGATGGATATTACCTGCGCGGATACGCCTCCAAGCTCCAGTCTGTCGCCTTCCTTAATGTATTCAGGCGTAAAGCTGTTATCCCTGATGCCGTGGTTAAAACAGTATTCCTGTACCTCATGATTGTGCAGGCAGTATGAATCCAGTGCACACAGACGTCTCTCCCAGTCGCAGGATCTGGCAAGCATGGGAACATCTTCCTCATTCATGTACACTTTATCGAAAAGACAGGCGCTTCCCACATGATCCCACTCTCCGCAAGTACAGGCGCAAACCATGGGCTTGTCTGTCCCGGCGAAGCTCTCAATGGTCCGCCTCAATTCCTGAGTCATTCCAAGACCGGCGTCAATGACCAGTACCCTGTCATCTCCCACAACAACGCCGATGGTCAGGCGATGGGCCTGGGAATAGTTCTCTGTTACAATGTATAAACGTTCGCCGCGCTTCTCATAGGACAGGAAATTCAGTCCCGCCTCTCCCGCCTGCGTCTGGGTAAATTTCTGACTGTATATCACAATACAGTTGTCCGCCATATGCATGCGGATTTTGCTGTCATTTGCCCGATTGGAAAATATGGTCTCCCCGGGCGGATCCATCTGAGTCATCCCCTGTGAGATTTCCTCGCTGGCTTTCGCGATTCCTCTCAATACCTGAACGTCCATTGGCATGTGAAGATGACCGGGATACATCACAAAATCATCTCCGATTTTCTTCTCCAGCTCTTTCAGCCGTTTGGCATATTCATGAAATCCTTCCCGGGTAATTTTTTTCAGACTGGCGTCGGTGTTAATATCATCTCCTGAGAACAGGATTTTCTCAGCCCGGTAAAAAAATACCATTGACCCTCCGGAATGCCCCGGCAGGGCGTAAACCTCTACCCTGGCTCCACCCAGATCAAAAACATCCCCATCCTGCAGATCCTGAAATACAGTATCCCTGTTTTTCACATAACGGTTCGCGCAGTACTCCGAAACCTCTCTGCTTTCCATGGCAAAGGCCTTCAGATCATCCAGCCTTTGCTGTTCACCAAAGGCGAAATCATAAAAACGCTTATAGTCCTCAAGATTGACATAGGCCTGGTCAAACTGTACAGAGCTTCCCACATGATCCACATGACAGTGGGTGCTGGCACAGATCATTGGTTTTCCTGTGCCAGTCACCTTTTCGATTGCCTGTCTGAGATCTCCTCCCATGCCAAGTCCCGTATCAATGACCAGAATCTTTTCGTCTCCCACGATCACACCGATGGTAAAGCGGTGAACAGCGGAATACCCTTCTGTAAAAATATATACCCGGTCCGATATTTTTTCGTGACTGTAGAAATTTAAAGTATCCATTTCTCTCCTGTTCATCTCCTGTGATGTTCTTTACTTTTTCATCAGCTCCCTGCCAGCCTCCTGGGCTTCTTTCCAGTAAGGGCAGGCCACATAATGACCCGGTGTGATCTCCTCAAGCTTCGGATCCGCTCCTTTGCATTTTCCAGCGCAGCTCATCCAGCAACGGGGTGCGAAACGGCAGCCCGGCTCCGGATTCATGGGACTGGGAACATCACCCTTAAGTACGATCCTCTCTGTCCTGTCCTTAAATTCCACCCTGGGAACCGCTGACAGAAGCGCGATCGAATATGGATGCATGGTATTGGAAAAGATCTCATCCGTATCTGCCAGCTCCACGATCTGTCCCAGGTACATAACCGCTACCCGGTTGGAAATATGACGCACTACGCTTAAGTCGTGAGAAATAAACAGATAGGTCATTCCTTTTTGCTTCTGCAGTTCAATGAGCAGATTGATGATGGTCGCCTGAACCGATACATCCAGAGAAGATACCGGCTCGTCGCAGACGATAAAGCTGGGATTTAACGCAAAGGAGCGGGCAATACCAACCATCTGCCTTTTACCGCCGTCCAGCTCATGGGGATACTGCTTCAGCACATATTCCTCCAGTCCTACCATTCTGGCAAGCTCTTTCACCTTATTGTCAAGGTCACGCTTGTCGGCAGCCATATGATGTACCTTAAAGGGCGCTGCCAGGGTAGAATAGATGGTCTTGCGGGGATTCAGAGAGGAATAGGGATCCTGGAAAATAATCTGCATTTTCTTCCGAAGCTCTGTCAAATTATTCCCCTTGGCTCCCACGATATCGATTCCATCAAAATAGGCATGCCCGCCAGTGGCCGGAAGCAGATTCATCAATACATTTCCCACGGTACTCTTTCCGCAGCCGCTTTCTCCCACCAGTCCAAGGGTCTCATGGGGCATGATATCCAGAGAAATTCCATCCACGGCGTGAAGAGAACCTTTCCCGGGGATTTCAAAATATTTCTGCAGACCTTCCAGCCGCAGCAGAGGGGCTTCGCTCTTATTATTTATTTCATTCATACTCCCACCTCCATGTGATAACAGGCAACATAATGATTGTCATTGATCCTTACAAGCTCCGGAACTGCCTCCTTGCACTGTTCTGTACAATGGGAACAGCGGGGATGGAACTTACAGCCCTCCGGCAGATTCTGCGAATTGGCAACCATCCCGGGGATGGATTCCAGCTTTTCTCTGGGTCCGGTCAGCTTGGGAATCGCATTCAAAAGTCCTTTGGTATACCAATGCATGGGATGAGAGAACACTTCCTCCACGCTTCCGTACTCAACCACGTGCCCTGCGTACATAATCGCCACATTCTGGCACAGCTCCGCGATGATGCCCAGGTTATGTGTGATCATCAGAAGAGAGGTGGAGTATTCTGACTGAAGATTTTTCATCAGTTCCAGTATCTGAGCCTGGATGGTCACATCCAGCGCCGTGGTGGGTTCATCGCAGATCAAAAGCTCCGGAGAACAGGCAAGCGCGGCGGCAATTCCCACTCTTTGCCTCATACCGCCGGAAAACTGATGCGGATAATCCCCATGCCTGTATGAAGCGATGCCAACCATCTTCAGAAGCTCATCCGCCTTTTCCATGGCCTCTTTTTTGCTCATCTTTTCATGCTTCTGATATACCATGGCAATCTGATGGCCCACTGTAAACAGCGGATTTAACGATGTCAGCGGGTTCTGGAATACCATGGCAATCTGCTTTCCACGGATTTTGGACAGCTCTCTGTCCTTTTTCTTCAGAAGCGGTTCCCCGTGAAATTCCACGCTTCCCCCGGTGACATACCCCACCTTCTCCGGAAGCAGCCCCAGTGTTGCCAGCGCTGTTGTTGTCTTCCCGGCGCCGCTTTCTCCTACCAGTCCCAGAGCCTCCCCCTTATGAATCGTAAGATTCAGATGGTTCACAGCCTTGGAGACCTTTCCTCCAACTCTGTATTCAACAGATAAATCAGTTATTTTTAATAGTTCTTGTTCCATAGCGCTTCTCCCTTTCACATTTTAAGAAACCATTCGTCAATCCTTGTTTCTCGGATCAAGAATGTCCCGCAATCCGTCGCCAAGGAAGTTGAACGCCAGAACTGTCAGCATCAGGGCAATCCCCGGCGCAATGACAACCCACGGGCAGG
This sequence comes from Lachnospiraceae bacterium, assembly GCA_021200345.1. Taxonomy (GTDB): domain Bacteria; phylum Bacillota; class Clostridia; order Lachnospirales; family Lachnospiraceae; genus RGIG6307. Next base: position 11,294 of record JAJQGR010000173.1, read on the forward strand.
TAGACAGATACTCACGGCCTTCAGAAATCATATTGCCCCAGGAGGGTGTGGGGACCGGAATTCCCATCCCAAGATAACTCATACTGGATTCTGTCAGGATCGTTCCTCCAAACTGCTGCGTCGCGTTGACGATAATCGGCGTCAGCACATTGGGAAGCACCTCGCTTACCATGATTTTAAAATTTCCTGTTCCCATCACCTTTGCGGCCTGTACATATTCCATGTTGCGGATACCAAAGGTATTGCCGCGCACAATACGGGCTCCAATGACCCAGGATGTCAGCGTCAGCGTAATGATCAGATTGGTAAAATTGGTTCCCAGCACCGCCACAACACAGATCGCCAGCATCAAAGACGGAATTGCCATCAGAATATCCGCGAAGCGCATCACCACGCGATCAACAGCCCCGGAAAAATATCCCGCGATCAAACCAATAAAAATACCTATCAACGTACTGATTGCCACGACTACCACTGAAACAAACAGGGAAACCCGGCCTCCCATCAGCAGCCTGGTCAGGACGTCCCGGCCCAGCGCGTCGGTTCCCAGAATATGACCTGTCAATCCGTTGGAAAACCATTCGGGCGCAAGAAGGCGCTGTGTCAGATCCGCTTTTCCCGGATCATAGACAACATACAGTGGAGAAAGCACACACAGGAGAACAATCACAATCAGCGTCACTCCACCGACAATAAACAAGGGGCTCTTTTTAGCTCTGCGAATGAATGTCGAAAATTCCATATTGTCACTCCTTAGTTAAATTCAATTCGTTTGTCAATCAGTGTATACGCAATATCCGCCAACAGATTGCAAATGACAAAGATAAACGCTGAAATCAAAAGAATCGACTGCACCAGCTGATAATCTCTGGAACTGATCGCTGTCATCATCAATTCTCCGACTCCCGGCCATCCGAATACTGACTCAATTAAAATGGAGCCTGCCATCAAAAATCCGAACTGACTGCCGATGATTGTAATGACCGGAACCAGCGCGTTCTTCAGTGCGTACTTGGTGTATACCTTAAATTTACCGATGCCTCTTGCTCTGGTTGCAGTAATATGATCCTCCTGAAGCACATCGATCATACCGGAACGAAGCATCCTTGTCACGTTGGCTGAGAAAGCAAAGCCCTGACAGATTCCCGGCATAATAATATTTTTAAAGGATTCATATCCCTGTGTGGGCAGCCACTTCAGTTTTACTCCAAAGATCAATATCAGCATCAGACTCAGCCATACAGTAGACATTGACTGTCCCACTATGGCAAACAGCATGGCAAAGGAATCTATGGGTGTTCCTTTCTTGATACCGGCAATCAATCCCAGAGGTACAGACCATAGCAATGAAATGATTAACGAGAAAAGCGCCAGTCTTGCCGTGTTGGGCAATCGATAGGCAATCAGCTTCGAAACATTCATATTATAATGGTAGGAATATCCAAGATCACCGTGTAGGACATTGCTGATGTAGGTCACATACTGCACAACCAGCGGTTTGTCCAGCCCCATTTTTACCCTTTGTTCTTCAATCTGTTCCTCGGTCGCGGTGTCCGGCAGAACCAATGCCGCAGGATCTCCGCCCCCCAGACGCACCAGAGCAAAGGCGATAACAGATACCCCGATCAATACAATGATTGTCGCAATAAAGCGGTTTAAAATTTTTCGCCACATATAAAACACCTCTTTTTTGGATGAAGCTGTGTAAGCTTTCGCCCACACAGCTTCACCTTTCACTCAACAAAATACCTTTTTACAATATCCTGATCAGTCTATTGTCGCAAATCTCAGTTCATAGCCGCCGCCTGTATAGGAAGTAATATTGGAAATGTTGCCGGCATACGCTATGCAGGATTCTGTGTAATAAAGCGCAATGTTCGGATAAAGATTGTCAAACACGATCTGATATGCCTGCTCGTAATAATCGGAGCGGGTCTCAATATCCACATGCTGCATGGCCTCCGCACAGATGGCGATCAGCTCTTCATTATCGAAGCCGCTGCTGAAACGATCGCCGCCAATCACCTCCGCAACCTCCATGTTGTTATCCTCAAGGTTGGTTCCCATGATTGCCAGAGCCATATCATAATTTCCGGCGGAACGGGCCTCATCAAAGGTAGCTTTCTCAAGCATATCCACGCTCACATTGAGACCAATCTCCATGCACATGGACTGAATTGCCTGAGCAACCTCGCTGCCCCTGGTAATTTCAGAGGTATTGACAATAAAGCGAATCTCGCTTCCGTCATAGCCGGATGCTTCCACAAGCGCCTTTGCATCCTCCACATCATAAGTAAAGGAATTGTCGCCGTTGTAACCCATAGTTCCCGGGTTACAGCCCCAGTTTGCGGCGGTTCCTGCTCCAAGCACGCTGTCGCAGATCAGCTGACGGTCGATACACTCGGACAGAGCCAGACGCAGATTGTAATCGCTGAATACTTTTCCGTCGGAAACGGTCACTCCCAGATATACATGCTCATAGGAAGGAGTGCTTACCGTGGTGAAGCCCTCAGATTCCAGAAGCTCTACACTGTCATTGGGAACATACTCAATCAGGCTTACCTCACCGGAACGGAGAGAAGACACACGCGTGGTATCCTCGCTGATACCCATGAACTTAATCACGTCAATGTTGGTCTTTTCGCCGTAGAACTCCCAGCCAAACCAGTCGTCATTACGGGTAAGAACCACATCTCCGGACAGCTCGTCAAAGCTGGTAAC
>JAJQGR010000329.1 GCA_021200345.1 Lachnospiraceae bacterium
CAGGACGATGTGACCAAGATGCAGTATATCGATATCCATTTCTGGCTGATTGGCGATATTCTGCTGAAAGCGGACAAGATGAGCATGGCGCATTCTCTGGAGGTCAGAGTGCCCTTCCTGGATAAGAAAGTGTTCGAAGTGGCCAGGCATATTCCGACCCGCTATAAGGTCAATCAGGATAACACCAAATACGCCATGCGTCAGGCGGCCCACCGGTATCTGCCGGATATGGTGGCGGAGAAAAAGAAGCTGGGCTTTCCGGTGCCTACCAGGGTGTGGCTGAGGGAGGATAAATATTACAATATCGTAAAGGAAGCATTCCTTTCCCCGGCTGCGGAGCAGTATTTTCATACCCGGGAGCTGGTGCGGCTCTTAGACCGGCACAAAAACGGTAAGGAGGACAACAGCCGCAAGATCTGGACGGTATACATGTTTTTGGTATGGTACGGGGAATATTTTCCTGAGAAAGCAGGCGTCTCATAAACCGGCATAATTTCATCATTATTACGCACACTACCTCCTGAAGGAATGCAACTTTCAGGAGGTGTTTTTATGGTGGAGTATTTAAAAATCGTCTATGTGCGCGGTCAGCAGGTGCTGGATGGCAGAGGCAATCCGGCGCTGGAGGCTGCTGTGACGGTGCGAAACTGTGTCAACGGGGAACTGACACAAGGGCGGGCCATTGTGCCGGATGGGACGGGTCAGAGAGAGCGTCTCTGTGTGGAAGAAATGAAAACTGCTGCCCAAAATGTAGAAAAATATTTACAGGAACCGTTGGCGGGAACAGAGGTCACCGACCAGCGCAGAATTGATCATATACTGAGAGAAATGGAGCGCAGGGGAGAAAAAGCAGGACCGGGAGCGGATGTGCTGGCGGCAGTGTCCCTTGCCTGTGCGGATGCAGGGGCGAAAGCGCTGCATACTCCGCTGTATCGTTATCTGGGAGGCGTTCAGGGACAGCAAATGCCTGTGCCGATGATGACTGTTATCGATGGGGGCACCCATGCGTCCAACTCTCTGGATGTGCAGGAATTTATGGTTGTGCCGGTAGGCGCTGGCAGTTTGTCAGAGGGAATTGAATGGGGCTGTGAAGTTTATCACACATTGAAAGAAATTCTTTCCGCCAGGGGGCTGGCTACCAGTGTAGGCGATGAGGGCGGGTTTGCGCCCAATCTTTCTACGGAAATAGAGGCCATTGACTTTATTATGGAGGCTGTCCACGGGGCGGGGTTTACACCGGGAAAGGACGTGTGCATCAGCCTGGATGTGGCTGCCGGCAACTGGAAAGGAAAGGGAGGCAGTGATTACTGTATGCCCAAGCAGAAGCGCTGCTATTCCTCCCGGGAGCTGATGCAGGAGTGGGAGGAGCTGGTAGAAAAATATCCTGTTTTTTCCCTGGAGGATCCGCTGGGGACAGAGGACTGGAACGGCTGGCAGGAGCTGACAAAGCGATTGGGCAAAAAGACCCTTCTGGTGGGGGATGCTCTGTTTCAGGCAGATGTGGAGCGTCTGAAGCGGGGAAGCACCATGAACGCCGCCAACGCCATTTTAATCCGCACAGGGAAGCCTGGAACCCTGTCGGAAACCATGGATGTGGTTCACCTGGCGGGAGAGCTGGGCTATCGCACAATTTTGTCCCAGACAGGCGGGGAGAGCGAGGACAGCTTCCTGGCGGATCTGTCGGTGGCTTTCAATACCGGACTGATCAAAACCGGAGCCCCGGGCAGAGGGGAAAGAACGGCGAAATACAATCAGCTGCTGCGGATTGAGGAGGAGCTGTATGGAGGGCGGACTGACGCACGGGAGGATCCGGATTGCTGCGGGAACCCTGTGAAATGATTCAACGCCCGGGGCGGCAATGAGACGGGAGCAACGGAGCAGAAATTGCGGAAACCGGTTGCTTCAAATCTGTGAGTTTGCTATACTGGCTATAGTTTATGACAGCAGAGAGGTTTCCGCAATGAAGAAATATATGGCAGACAGCAGGCACAAAGATACGCTTCTTTCCCTCCTCATCGTGGGGGCTGGGACCATTGTGCTTGCTGTTTTTTTTGACGTCTGGTTTACCATCAACGATGATGTGATGATCCGGGACATTCTGTCCGGCGCCTATACAGGAACGCCCGACGCCCACTGCATTCAGATGCTGTATCCTCTGGGCCTTTTGATCAGTTCCCTGTATCGCCTGATTCCGGCGTTTCCCTGGTATGGACTTTTCATGGGCTTCTGCCACTGCCTTTGTGCTTATTTGATCTTAAGACGGCTGCTGGCATGGGCGGACCAGGGGAGGGACGGCAATGGAAAGGTGAAAATCCTGCTGACGCTTCTTGGCATCCTGGGCTTTGCGGCTATTCTTCTGGGGAAGGTATTATATATTCAGTATACGGTGACCTGCACTTTGCTGGCCGGCACCGCTGTCTTTTTATTTGTCACCACACCGGACGAGTGCTCCCCCGGGGAATTTAACCGGAAAAATATTGTCAGTATGATTTTATTCATTCTGGCCTACTGTATGAGAACGGAAATGGTGCTTTTGCTCTGTCCACTGGTGGCCGCGGCCGGGATCTATAAGTGGAGCGCGGGATCGAAAAAGGTAGGCCTGAAGTTCTTTTCAGTGACAAACTATTGTAAATATCTGGTCACCGTGCTGGTGGTGCTGGCGGGAATGGGAATCGGTTTCCTGTGGGATATGGCAGCCTACAGCAGTGAGGAATGGCGGGAATTTGGGACCTTTTTTGATAACCGGACGGAGCTGTTTGATTTCCTGGGGCGTGCTCCGGAATATGAAGGAAATGAAGAATTTTATGACCGGATCGGTCTGTCCGAAGAGCAGGTGGAGCTTTTGGTCAATTATAATTTTGCCCTGGACGATGAAATTGATTCGGATCTTTTGCAGACCATCATCGACTATGATCTGGAGGAAAGAGAGGTAGGATA
>JAJQGR010000171.1 GCA_021200345.1 Lachnospiraceae bacterium
CTCGTCTTCATGTGCCTGAAAATATGCAGCATATAAAATCTCCTTCCATTCTTTTTCGCCCCGTTTCGGAGCAAAAGCACTTTGCGAAAACCATCCGACTATCAGACAGCCGATATTTCCTCCACACTCTCTGTTAACCTGTCACAGAAAGAATATGTTTCCTCCATGCATATCACATACTGATAGTCATCACTTAAGATCTGATGCAGCAGCATACGATAATACTCCCGGATGGTTTCTTTCAGTGTCAGGTTGTGTTTCCGAAGATACTCCTCGTCAATCACCACAGGCAGCATTTTGTGAAACTGCTCTCCGACCAGGGGCAGCGACAGCTTCCTGCAGAAGCCTTTCTCCGCGGCCTTTTCATGGAATGCCTGAAACCGGCTGATCAGATTGTCAATCGCCTGCTCATGTTCTGTGTACAGATCGGGAAAACGATTTTTTAAGTCCGCCATATAATGGCTGCCGGAAAACACAGCCAACCCTATTCCGTTGCAGTAAAGCAGGGACAGTCCCTGAAGCACATCCTCAATACCGCCTTCCGTAGACAGTGGGACACCTGTCAGCCGCTCCATCGCAAACCGTTCCACCTCCCGCACAATCTCTTCCTTGCTCTTAAAATATTTGTACAGGGTCGGTTTCCCGACATGCAGACGGGCCGCGATCTCGTCCATGGAAATCCCATCGAAGCCATATTTCAGATACATCAGCATGATTTTGCGTTTTAAGCTGTCCTTTTTCTCTTCTGTCAGCGGCGAAGGCATCGCAAAGTTCCTCCTCTATTTACAGTTTCTTACACCACAGAGGAACTGCCCGGAAATTCGCGCGCATTTAAAAAGTATCCGGACGGATTAAAACTATTTTCCTCCTTTGTGGTTAAAACGATAATAATAATTTTTAGTTTTGATGTCAATATGGAAAGAGCAGATTTCAGAAAGCTTTTATGAAATTTAGAATTTAAGCACATTCTTCAAAAAAGAGTCTGCTTCAAAGATACAAAAAAAGAAGCCGAGAACTGTGCTCTGCTTCTTTTCTTCGCCTTCTCTCACTCCGCGTGCAGATCCTTCGACATGGTGTCCAGATCCAGACCGTAGGACTCCATGAACAGCTCCATGAACAACCCAACCTCCTCCAGTTCCATGTCCATCAGCGCCCTGTAGGTAGATTCTTTCGCGGAAGCAAAATCCCGGTTGCCGGTCTGCTCCTCCTCCACGCACTTGATATAGGCCGAGATCTTGTCCGCAGCCTTGAGTAATTTCAGAAGATACGCATCCTCCGGCACCGTCTCCTGGTAGATGATATTCCGGTAGCTGTCCCACATTTTCTCCGGAAGAAGCTTCAGCAATGTCCCCTGTGCTTCTTTTTCCAGTTCCCTGTAATTATCGCGAATCCGGTCGTCATGATATTTCACCGGAGTTGGTAAATCGCCGGTGATAATTTCCGCCGCGTCATGGTACATGCCAAACAGCGCGATTCTTTCCTCATTCAGCTGTTTCCCAAGATAACGATTACCGATCACTGCCAGCGCGTGGGCGATCATTGCCACCTCCAGACTGTGCTCCGCCAGATTTTCTTCCCGCGCGTTGCGCATCAGGCTCCAACGGTTGATCAGCTTTAAGCGCGCTATCATTCCAAAAAAATGGTATTTTTTCATTTCTGTTAAGCATCCTTCCCAAAGCGATGACTACAGCCATTTTCCCAGTCTTTTGTCAAAAATCTGTTGTCTGCTGTTATCGCCAGCGCTTTCTCTAATTTGCGCTTGTCCTGTAATATGTGTACACATAGGCTGTCTCCTCCGACAGCATTTCAGAAGCATCACTCTGGGACATATAGCCCAGGAAATAACTGTCAGGGCGCATCAGAACCACATTGTACGCGTTAAATCCAGTCAGCAGCATGGCCTCTCCGCTTTCAAGAATGATCAGCACCGGTATGTCCTGATCTACATAGTAGAGCAGGCTTGTCAGGCTGCAGCCGCTAACCTCTATCAGCGTGTAGTCACTGTAATTGTCCCCCAGGATAGCGCTGCAGCTCTCCCCTGCGCTCCAGCGCTCCTGTACATCTGTATAAACGCCTATCTGCTCCAGCAGGATCTCCAGGCACACTGTCACACTGTCTTTCTCTTCAGTGGAAGCCACAGCCTCAATGTCGATGATCTGATTGCTGGCGGACAAAGTCCTGCGTCTCCAGATATAGCTGCCAGTTTCATTATCCCGAACCATTCCATTCATACTGCCGGCCTCCTGCACAGCCTCGCTGGCGTCAGTACTATACCGAATAACCTCCCAGGGACTGCATACCGCCACGTAACAAATCTCTGAATGAGTAGAGAAAATCAGACTTTCCACATTTTCTTCATCCACCTCTTTCGCTTTCGCGAAAGTCAGGCTGCCGACATCAATCTTATTTTTCAGAGAGATCTGATAAATTGTCTGATAGGTAGATGTAATCACTGTTTCCACACTGTTGGATGTGGTCTGACTGCTTTTACGACTGACAATATTGTCGGAAGAGACTGCGGTATAGCCATCCTCCCCCCGCTGATATCTCTCCAGAATCAGCTGATTTCCGTCAATGACACATTCCTTGATACGCACATTTTCAATTTCATAATCCTTCTGAATAACGCCATCGGAATCCTCAATACAAATGCGGTACATATAATAAAACAGACTTCCGTCCTGATTTCGGCTCTGCTCCTGGGTATAGGCATAGCCATAGACAAAATCTTCCCCGATAAAGCCAAGCGGCAAAAGGATCTGTCCGGAGGGCGCGGTCAGCTGCCGGTTTATCTCATTTTCCAGATCAATGTATGTGATTCCGTCCCCATCCTGTATCACCAGCGCGGAACCGGTCTCGGAGACAAAAATCTCCTGTTCCGCATTATACGCGTACACAACCTCCGCTTCCTCCGTCTCCAGATTCAGCATACAC
>JAJQGR010000257.1 GCA_021200345.1 Lachnospiraceae bacterium
GAATATTCCCATGCGTACGGAGCTGGGAAGGCAGATCCGTAAGGTTTTCGTGCCAAAGCCCGGGTATGTGTTTATGGATGCGGACTATTCTCAGATCGAGCTGCGTGTTCTGGCCCATATGTCCGGAGACCAGCACCTGATTGAGGCCTATGCCATGAGCGAGGACATTCACAGAATCACCGCTTCCAGGGTCTTTCATGTGCCCCTCGAGGAGGTTACTGACCTTCAGAGGCGCAACGCCAAGGCGGTGAATTTCGGTATTGTGTATGGCATCAGCTCCTTTGGGCTGAGCCAGGATCTTTCCATCTCTACCAAAGAGGCAAAAGCCTATATTGATCAGTACTTCGAAACCTATCCGGGAATTAAGAGCTTTCTGGATCAGATGGTACAGGATGCGAAGAACCTGGGGTATGCCATTACCTTATATGGGCGCAGACGCCCGGTTCCGGAATTGAAAAGCAACCATTTTGCGCAGCGCTCCTTTGGGGAGAGAGTAGCGATGAACAGTCCCATTCAGGGAACTGCCGCTGACATTATGAAAATTGCCATGATCAAAGTCTGGCGAAGACTGAAGGAGGCAGGGCTGGAAAGCCGGCTGATTTTACAGGTCCATGACGAGCTTGTCATTGAGACAAAGGAATCAGAAGTGGAGCAGGTCAGGGAAATTCTGTATGACAGCATGAAGCATGCTGCGAAGCTGAAAGTAGAGCTGGAAGTTGACTTGCACACCGGCGCCACCTGGTATGAGGCGAAATAGCAGAAATGAAAGTAATCGGAGTCACAGGCGGTGTGGGCAGCGGCAAATCCGCTGTCCTCGCCCTTTTAAAAGAAATCTGCAGCTGTGAAATTCTGATGGCGGATGACATTGCCAATTTTTTAAAGCAGCCGGGACAGCCCTGTTTTGAGCCGGTAGTGACCCTCCTGGGGGAGAGGATACTGAATGAAAACGGTGTGATCGATAATCGGAAGATGGCGGCCGAAATCTTTCAGAACCCCGATTTGTTGAATAAAGTCAACGCCGTCATTCATCCTGCTGTCAGGGAGTATATCATAAAAAAAATCAGAGCGGAGCGGGAAAAAGGAGCCGTTGATTTCCTCTTTCTGGAAGCAGCGCTTTTAATTGAATGCGGCTATCAGTCCCTGGTGGACGAAATGTGGTATGTGTATGCCGATGAGCAGACCAGAATCCGCCGCCTCTCCGACAGCCGCGGCTATTCTGAAGAAAAGGCGAGGGGGATTATTGCCTCTCAGCTGACGGAGGAGGAATACCGTGCCCACTGCGACTGGGTACTGGACAACAGCAAAAGCATGGGACAGACAAAAACACAGTTAATGAAACGACTAAATGCTATGGCAAGGGGTACATATGAGATTTGAAAGCATCGCCAGCGGCTCCAGCGGCAACTGCATCTATGTGGGCACGGAGGAAACCCATGTGCTTATCGATGCAGGAATCAGTGGAAAGCGCGTGGAGGAAGGTCTTCGCCAGGCTCAACTTTGCGGAAAAGATATCAAAGGAATTTTCATCACCCACGAACACATCGACCACATTCAGGGACTGGGCGTGCTGGCCAGAAGATATCATATTCCTGTTTTTGCCACGGAGGGCACGATTGATGGTATTATGGAGACAAGAAGTATCGGTAACATTGATCCGGAGCTTTTTTATATGATCCGGAAGGATGAGGACTTTGTGCTGGGCGATCTTTCTGTCCGTCCCTTTACCATTTCTCACGATGCCAAGGAACCCTGTGGATATACCCTGACAGATGGAGTCAAAAAGGTGGCGGTGGCCACGGATATGGGTACATTTACGCCTTACACGGTGGATCAGCTGCAAAATCTGAACGCTATCCTGCTGGAAGCCAATCATGATGTGCGTATGCTTCAGACCGGTCCATATCATTATCTGTTAAAACAGCGGATTTTAAGCGACTGGGGCCATCTTTCCAATGAAAACAGCGGCGTTTTATTGAGCCAGCTGCTGAATCCCGGTATGGAGCATGTGCTTCTTGGACATCTGAGTAAGGAAAATAATATGCCGGAGCTGGCTTATGCGGCTGTCAGGATGGAGATTGACATGTCCGAGGCGCCTTATCGGGCAGCGGACTTTGATATCCGGGTGGCATCCCGGGATCAATGCAGTGAAGTGCTGACGATTTGACCTGCAGGAGAACAGAGTCTGTAAAACAGATTCTTTAAAAGGAAAACAATAATCAAGAAAGGGACCATCCCTGGAAAGAAGAGGACATTTTATTATGAAAAAAGCCATTATTACCGTTGTGGGCAAGGACACTGTGGGCATTATTGCAAAAGTGTGCACCTATCTCGCGGAGCATCAGATCAACATTCTTGACATTTCCCAGACGATTGTTCAGGATTACTTTAATATGATGATGATTGTGGATATCGGCGCAACGACTCAGGATTTTGGCGATATCTGCGCTGATCTTGAAGTGGTGGGTAAAGAAATTGGTGTTGTGATTAAATGCCAGAAGGAAGAAATTTTTGATTCCATGCACAGGATATGACAGGCGGCGAATTGGATTATGAATGTACTTTGCCCATGATATAATGAGCGCAAGAGAGCCCGAGAGAGCTTGCTCACTCGCGGCGAACGGCGAATGTCGATCATGAACGAAGTTCATGATATAACAAGCGAAAGCGGGGAAAAATGATGATCAATAAAATGGAAGTGATCGAGACGAATCATATGATCGAGAAAGAAAATCTTGATGTCCGCACCATCACCATGGGGATCAGCCTTTTAGACTGTATCAGTGATGATATGAATCGTCTTCGGGACAATATTTATCGAAAAATATACAATTCAGCCAAAGACCTGGTATCCACCGGAGATGCCATTTCCAAAGAATACGGGATCCCCATCGTCAACAAACGAATCAGTGTGACACCGATTGCCCTCATCGGCGG
>JAJQGR010000254.1 GCA_021200345.1 Lachnospiraceae bacterium
ATTTCCTGGTCTGCTGGCATTGCTTTGCCTCAGATTGGCCGTGAATAGTAACAAACAAACATCATATATAAAAATTTATTGAGAAGATTTCTACAGCAAAAAAGGGAAGATCCTCAGCCAGTCAAAAAATCAGCTGTCAGATCATTCCCTTTCTCATTTCCCGGAAAAGTCCCTCCCGGGAAAGCACTGTGAATTTAACCTCTATTCCTGATCCTCAGAGTCATCCTCATCCTGGAAATCATCCTCATTCTCAGAGAACGCATCCTCCCCGGGATCTTCTTCATAGGACTCTTCTTCGGAGAACTCCTCATTCTCCTCCGGTTCATTTTCAGCCGCTTCCTCATCATAGGGTTCTTCTGCAGGAGCGCCCTGCGCCGGTTCTTCCTCGTCCTCATCCTCCGTGAAAGCAATCTCCTCATCATAAGAGATCGTCTCCGCCACATCGGTACTGAGTTCGATATTGCGGTAGCGCTTCATGCCTGTTCCCGCCGGAATCAGCTTACCAATGAGCACATTTTCTTTCAATCCGATCAGCGGGTCCGTCTTTCCCTTGATGGCCGCATCGGTTAAAACCTTGGTGGTCTCCTGGAAGGAAGCCGCGGACAGGAACGAATTGGTTGCCAAAGCCGCCTTGGTAATGCCCAGCATCACCTGTTTGCCCTCCATTGGCGTTTTGCCCTCGGCGATCAGCTGTTCGTTCATATCCTCATAATCCAGCACATCGATCAGGCTGCCAGGCAGATATTTGGTATCGCCGCTGTTCTCAATACGGACTTTCTTCAGCATCTGACGCACAATCACTTCGATATGCTTGTCGGCAATATCCACACCCTGCAGACGATATACGCGCTGTACCTCACGGATCATATAATCCTGTACCGCGCGGATTCCCTTGATCTTTAACAGGTCATGGGGATTCACACTACCCTCTGTCAGCTCGTCGCCGGCTTCCAGCACCTGACCGTCAGTGACTTTGATGCGGGAGCCGTAAGGAATGAGATAGGTTTTCCTCTCGCCGCTCTGGGGATCCGCCACCTCGATCTCACGCTTTTTCTTGGTGTCTCTGATGGTCGCTACGCCGCCAATCTCCGCGATGATCGCCAGTCCTTTGGGCTTTCTGGCCTCAAACAGCTCCTCCACACGGGGAAGACCCTGGGTGATATCGTCGCCGGCCACACCGCCGGAGTGGAAGGTTCTCATGGTCAGCTGGGTACCCGGTTCACCAATGGACTGGGCCGCGATGATACCTACAGCCTCACCTACCTGCACCGGCTCGCCGGTGGCCATGTTGGCGCCGTAGCACTTGGCGCAGATACCCACATGGGAACGGCAGGTCAGAATGGTGCGAATCTTCACAGATTTCACCGGTTCCCCGTTTTTGTCCACACCTGCAGAAAGAATTTTCTCCGCCCTGGCCGGGGTAATCATGTGATTCTTCTTTACCAGGATGTTGCCCTCCGCGTCAGTGATATCCTCACAGGAGGTTCTGCCGATGATACGGTCCTTTAATCCCTCAATGGTTTCCTTGCCGTCCATGAAAGCGGCCACTTCCATTCCCGGAATCTCATCTTTTCCTTCAGAACAGTCGTTTTCCCTGATGATCAGTTCCTGGGAAACATCCACCATTCGTCTGGTCAGATATCCTGAGTCAGCGGTACGAAGCGCGGTATCGGACATTCCCTTTCTGGATCCATGCGCTGACATGAAATATTCCAGCACATCCAGACCCTCTCTGAAAGAGGATTTGATGGGCAGCTCAATGGTACGTCCTGTGGTATCCGCCATCAGTCCGCGCATACCGGCCAGCTGTTTGATCTGCTGGTTGGATCCACGGGCACCGGAGTCCGCCATCATAAATATGTGGTTATATTTGTCCAGGCCGCTGATCAGCGTATCTGTCAGCTTTTTGTCCGTCTCTGTCCAGGTCTCCACCACCGCGCGATAGCGCTCTTCCTCCGTAATCAGTCCACGTCTGTAGTTTCTGGAGATCTTCTCCACTGTATCCTGCGCCTCGGCCAGCATCCGGGGCTTCTCAGCAGGCACTGTCATATCGGAAATAGACACTGTCAACGAAGCCTTGGTAGAATACTTATAACCGATCGCCTTAATATCGTCCAGCACCTCGGCTGTTCTGGAAGCGCCATGAATATTGATTACCTTTTCGATGATCTGCTTGACGCCCTTTTTGTTTACCAGAAAATCAATCTCCGGCAGCAATTCATTGCCGGGAATACTTCTGTCCACGAAGCCCAGATCCTGGGGAATGATCTCATTGAAAAGCAGACGTCCCAACGTGCAGTTGATCGTGCCCGTCATGGTCTCTCCATTGACCTGCTTGCTTACACGCACCCGGATTTTGGAGTGCAGCGTAATCACATCATTCTCGTATGCCAGAATGGCTTCATTTAAGCTCTTGAATGCCTTTCCCTCGCCCTTGACTCCCTCTCTCTCCTGGGTCAGGTAATAAATTCCCAGCACCATGTCCTGATAAGGCACGGCCACAGGGCCGCCGTCGGAGGGCTTTAACAGGTTGTTGGGAGAAAGCAGCAGGAAACGGCACTCTGCCTGCGCCTCCACACTTAACGGAAGATGAACCGCCATCTGGTCGCCGTCAAAGTCGGCATTGAACGCGGTACATACCAGAGGATTCAGCTTAATGGCCTTGCCCTCCACCAGGATGGGCTCAAAGGCCTGAATGCCAAGTCTGTGAAGTGTAGGAGCACGGTTGAGCATCACCGGATGCTCCTTAATCACATCTTCCAGCACATCCCACACCTGGGTGTCCATTTTTTCCACCAGTTTTTTGGCGTTCTTCACATTCAGGCTGATGCCTCTGGAAACCAGCTCTTTCATTACAAAGGGCTTAAACAGCTCCAGGGCCATCTCCTTGGGAAGACCGCACTGATAAATCT
>JAJQGR010000145.1 GCA_021200345.1 Lachnospiraceae bacterium
ATTGTGGTACAGACACCCGGCAAGGGAGTGGGAGGAAGCGCTTCCTTTGGGCAATGGCAGGCTGGGAGCCATGGTGTACGGCGGTGTGAGGGAGGAGTGCATCCAGGTCAATGAGGAGAGCATGTGGTATGGCGGGCCTGTGAACCGGATCAATCCGGACGCCGGAAAGATCCTTCCGGTAGTCAGACAGCTGCTGCGTGACGAAAAGCCTGAAGAAGCTCAGAAGCTGATGGATCTTGGCTTTGCCGGCTGGCCGGACAGTATGCATCCTTATCAGACGCTGGGAGAACTGCAGCTTTATTTTGATGGAATTGGCGGGAAAGCGGCGGATACCATTGGCCGGTTTCGAAGGAATTTTTCAGCGTCAGATGTGACAGCATACGAGAGAAGACTTTCGCTGGACGATGCCCTGTGCCGCGTGGATTTTCAGGACGGGATGACGGCTTATTCCAGGGAAATCCTGATTTCCAAACCGGCGGATTGTCTGCTGATGCGGTTTCGTGCGACAGGACCGGGAAAGCTGAGCTTCTATGCCCGGATTACCAGGGAAAAATGCTTTGACGGCGTGGAAAAGTTTGGAAATGACGGTATTTTGCTGTATGGGAATCTGGGCCGGAGCGGCAGCCAGTTTGCCATGGCACTCAAAGCCTCGGTGAAAGGCGGCAGTGTGCGCATGCTGGGGGAGACACTGTGCGTGAAAGAGGCAGAAGAAGCCATTCTTTATTTTACAGCAGATACCACCTGGCATTATAAAATTCATTATCAGTCAGATCCACAGGTGTTTTTGAAGGAAAAGCTGCAAAACCGGCTGGACAGCGCCATGGAAAAATCCTGGGAGGAGCTGCTTTCGAAGCATGAGGCGGATTACCACGCCCTGTATGATCGGTTCTCTTTTTCCCTGGAAGGAGGGGAAAGGTATGAGCGTGAGCCTACAGACATGCGCCTTGCTGCCGCGAAGGAGGGCAGAAAGGATCCAGGGCTTGACTGCCTGCTGATGGATTACGGCAGGTATCTGATGATTTCCTGTTCCCGTCCCGGCGGTCTTCCCGCTACCTTACAGGGGCTTTGGAACGCTTCCATGACGCCTCCCTGGGACAGCAAGTATACAGTGAATATTAATACAGAGATGAATTACTGGATGGCGGAAAGCTGCGCTTTATCGGAATGTCATCTGCCTTTATTTGATCTGATCCGGAGGGTGCGGGAAAATGGGCGGATCACCGCCCGGGAAATGTACGGCTGCCGGGGCTTTGTATGCCACCATAATACAGATATCAATGGGGATACCGCTCCCCAGGATATCTGGCATGCGGGTACCTACTGGGTCATGGGCGCGGCCTGGCTGTGCACACATCTGTGGACTCATTATCAGTATACCCGGGATCGGGCGTTTCTGGAGGAGTTTTTTCCTGTGATGGCGGAGGCGGCGTTGTTTTTTGTGGATTTTCTGACGGAAGAGGGCGGATATCTGGCCACCAATCCCAGCGTGTCCCCGGAGAATACCTATATTCTGCCGGATGGCAGTAAAGGCTGCGCCTGTATCGGGGCTTCCATGGACAATCAGATTTTGCGGGAGCTGTTTGGCGATGTGCTGTCGGCATGGGAGATACTGAAAGATCAGAGCCAGACAATGGAGAATCCGGGGCAGATTCTGAGAGACCAGACGCCGGACAACAAGCTTTCAACGAAGTACCAGATTGAGGGCGTAGAGGATATTTCTCAGTTAATGGAAGATATTTCTTACTGCATGAGCAGGCTTAAACCTGATCAGATCAGCCCCAGATACGGGACGCTTCAGGAATGGAACGAGGATTATGAGGAGGCGGAGCCCGGCCACAGGCATATCTCTCACCTTTTTGCCCTGTATCCGGGGAAGCAGATTACCGTGGATCAGACGCCTGAGCTTGCCGCGGCGGCACGCAAAACTCTGGAGAGGCGGCTGGCCCATGGCGGTGGTCATACCGGCTGGAGCAGGGCCTGGATTATCAGCTTCTGGGCCTGCCTGTGGGAGGGAGAGCTGGCTTATGAAAATATTCAGAAGCTGCTGGAAATTTCCACTTATCCCAATTTATTTGACAAGCATCCGCCCTTCCAGATCGATGGAAATTTCGGTGTCTGTGCCGGGATCTGTAATATGCTGGCCCAGTGCAGGGAGGACTCAGTGGTGCTGCTGCCCGCCCTTCCGGGAACCTGGAGGGGCGGCTTCGTCAGAGGATTGCGCCTGATGGGAAACGTGTCTCTTGATATGGCATGGGAGCAGGGCGTCTTAAAGGAAGCGGTGATACGGGCCGGCTCGGATTACCGGACGGTGATGATATATAAGGGAAAAAAGATCCCGGTGGAACTGAAATCCGGTGAAAGTCGTCGGGTATGGTAAGCTAAGCTTCGTTTTTGACTGCAATCTGGCACATTTTCATGGCTGCCAGAGCGTTTTGATGGCTCTGGGGCGTGACGCCGGCACAGCAGGAGGCGTCCACGCTGACAGGAACCTCCGGTAGAGCGGCTTTGATTAACAGAGCGTTGGAAATCACGCAGATATCCGTGCACAGGCCGCAAAGCTCGATTCCTTCGATGGAATGTTTCTGATTTTCATTGAATAACGCTTTTGCCAGGTCAATGCTCCCAAAAGTGGGTTTGTCATAGACCTGGCTTTTGTTTTCTGCAGCCAGATTTTGCAGCTCGTCCGCCAGCTGCCAGCCCCAGGTCTCCCTGATACAGTGCTCAACGGGGAGATTCCGGCCTTCCTGGCTGGTCAGGTATTCCGGCCCGTGGGTATCTCTTGTGAAGATCACTTCGCCGTCATAGTCTTTTGCTTTCTGTATCACGGCAGGAAGAATGGCCTGGGCTTCTTTTGTGCCAAGGCTGCCGGTGATAAGGTCGTTTTGCATGTCTACTATGCTCAGCTAT
>JAJQGR010000265.1 GCA_021200345.1 Lachnospiraceae bacterium
GACAAAGGCTGTGGCCAGACATGAGATTTTATGTACGCTGGAGGACGTGGTGTCCCAGGCGGCGAAGGTGTGCAGGCCGGGAGGGCATTTCTTTATGGTACACAGACCGTTCCGCCTGGCGGAGATTATTTCGGTGATGGTTCGTTATCAGCTGGAGCCTAAGAGAATGCGCCTGGTTTATCCCAGGGTGGACAGGGAGCCCAACATGGTGCTGATCGAGGGCGTCCGTGGAGGGAACAGTCGTATGAGAGTGGAAAAACCCCTGATCGTGTATGATAATGAAGGGAACTACACGCCGGAAATTTATCAGGTTTATGGATATTGATCCGGCTGACAGTGGAGGAAAGAACAGGCTATGGCAGGAATGTTATATTTGTGTGCCACACCCATAGGAAATTTAAAGGACATGACGCCCCGGGTGGTGGAGACCTTAAACAGCGTGGATCTGATTGCGGCGGAGGATACCAGAAACAGCAGAAAGCTGCTGACGCATTTTGATATTCATACGGCCATGACCAGCTATCATGAGTATAATAAGGTGGAAAAGGCTTATGAACTCATAGAGAAGATGCGCCAGGGAATGAATGTAGCGCTGATCACGGACGCGGGGACTCCGGCTGTTTCTGATCCGGGAGAGGTGCTGGTGAGGATGTGCCAGGAGGCGGGGATTGCGGTTACATCGCTGCCGGGGCCCGCGGCCTGTATTCCGGCGCGGACGCTGTCGGGCTTACGCACCCGCCGCTTTTGCTTTTCGGGCTTTCTGCCAACTGAGAAAAAAGACAGGGGTGTCATTTTAGAAGAGCTGAAAAAAGAAAGCCGCACGATCGTGCTTTATGAGGCGCCTCACCGGTTGAAACGGACACTGCAGGAGCTTTATGAGGCATTGGGAGATCGGAAAATGACGCTCTGCAGAGAATTGACCAAGGTCTTTGAGACGGTGATTCCCACAACGTTGGGTCAGGCCCAGGAGCTGTATGCGACGCAGGATCCCCGGGGTGAATTTGTGCTGGTGCTGGAAGGGAAAAGCATGGAGGAGAAGCGCCGGGAGGAGGCCGCGGGCTGGGAACAATTGTCGGTGGAGGAGCACATGGCGCTCTATGAAAGTCAGGGAATGGACCGCAAAAACGCCATGAAGCAGGTGGCAAAAGACAGAGGAGTGGGAAAACGGGAGATATACTCTTACCTGATAAAATAAATGAAAAAATTGTTTTGAAAGAAAGAGAATAAGAGCAATAAAAATACGCATACTGAAGATGAACGGTAAACGCGTTCAGAGGAGGTATTTTTATGGCTCAGCTTTCAGCATTGGAGTTGCAGAATTTAAGACACCTGATTGGCGGTTTCGAGACTTGTTCCGGCAAAATGAAGGAGTACGCGAAGCTGGCGGATTCCCAGGATGTGAAGCAGTTTTTTGAAAAAAGCGCACAGTCCGCACAGCAGAATAAGGACGCGCTGATGAAGTTTTTACAGTAGGAGGTGTCTTATGGAGTTGAATGAAAAAATTTTGGTGGCAGATACGCTGACAGGAATCAACGGCGAGCTGGTTCGCTACGCGGAGATGATCCCCCAGACCGAGCACAAGGAGCTTAAGACGACGTTAAAGCAGTTTAGGAATGCCTGTGAACAGAGTCAGGAGGAGCTGTATCAGATCGCCAGGGAGAAAGCGTATTACGTGCCTGCGCAGGCGGCGGATCAGGAAGAAATTGACCATGTAAAGAGCCTGTTTGGAAAGTCCTGCGGATGTAAGTAGGAAACGGCAAAAGAGAATAGCCCAAAACGCCTCCGGGTATGCATACCCGGGGGCGTTTTCGTCATAGAGTGAATCAATAAAAACCATATCTGTAATCTGTCCGGGGCATGCCAGCCGGCACAGATACAGAAAGGAAAGGCAGCGTGGAAACAGATGCTGGATATTCTATGGGCAGTGATGATCCTTGCGGGAATCGTATACGCGGCGTTTGGCGGCACGATGGAGGCGGTCAGTGAGGGAATCTGGGCATCGGCATCGGAGGCAGTGAGCCTTTGCCTGACGCTGGCGGGAACGCTGACGGTATGGTCGGGGCTGATGAAAATTGCGCAGGAGAGTGGACTGATTGAAAAGTGGCAGCGGGGACTTCGGCCGCTGATCCGTTTCCTGTTTCCCGCATTGCCGCCGGATTCTGAAGCGGCGGCTTATATTTCCGCCAATGTGATTGCCAATATGCTGGGTCTGGGGGGAGCGGCTACGCCCGCGGGGCTGAAAGCCATGAAAGCGTTGGAGCGGGAGGCAGGGGAAAGCAATATTGCCTCGGATGAGATGTGTAATTTCCTGATACTGAATATTTCGTCTTTACAGCTTATTCCGGTCAATATGATTGCTTACCGCGCACAATACGGCAGTGTGACACCATCCTGGGTGATTGTGCCTGGGCTGCTGGCCACAGCGGGGAGTACCCTGGCGGGTATTTTGTTTATTAAAATGACACAGGCATGGAGGTCAGCAAGGTGAACATCATTGGTCAGCTTTCCGCTCTTCTGATACCGGCGGTGGTTTTTTATATTGTAGGCTATGGTCTGATCAACGGGAATTCCGTCTATCATCAGTTTCTGGAGGGAGCCGGGGAGGGACTTGTCAGCCTCTCAAAGGTGCTGCCTACTCTGCTGGGACTGCTGATGGCGGTGGGGGTGCTGCGTTCCTCCGGTCTGCTGGATTTTCTGGCGGAATGTCTGGGCGGGCTGGAGCGGCAGACAGGAATCGGTAAAGAATTGTATCCGGTGATTCTGGCGAAGCTGTTTTCCAATTCCGCCGCTACCGGTCTGGTGCTGGATATCTTTAAAAATTACGGTGCGGATTCACTGCCTGGAAAAACGGCCGCCGTCATGATGTGCAGTACGGAGTCCGTATTTTATACCATGTCAGTTTATTTC
>JAJQGR010000274.1 GCA_021200345.1 Lachnospiraceae bacterium
GCGCATTAGGAAGCGCATACTGGTAGCGAATTCTCCACTCCGGCATTCCCTTGGCCCTGGCGGTCGCGATATAGTCTGAACGGATTACCTCCAGCATGGCGGAACGGGTTTGTCGAGCATTGCTGGCCAGACCTCCCAACATACTGGCTAATACCGGCATGATCCAATATTTCGGTCCGCCAATGCCATATCCCGGAAGCCAGCCCAGCTTCAGTGTAAACAAAAGCACCATCTCAATGGCCAGCCAGAAGTTGGGTACGGAAATCAATACCATGCTTCCCATCATGCAGATTCTGTCTGCCAGCTTATTCTGATTGACAGCCGCGGTCACACCGATCGGCACTCCCAGCAAAATCGTCAGCGCCATACTGGACAGAGCTAACGTCAACGTGATCGGAATACGCGTTCTCAACTCGTAAGTGACAGATAATCCCGAGATCCAGGAGGTTCCCGGATCCAGATGAATGAACAGATCCACCAGGAAATTTTTCAATTGAACAATGTAGGGATCCGCTAACCCCATCAACTCCCTCTGTGCCTGAAGTTCCGATTCCGTGGCGGATGTTCCGAGAATATTTTTCGCCGGATCGCCCGGGCACAGATACATGATTGTGAAGATAATGATCGCGACACAGATAACCGTCGGTATCATGATCAGCACCCTTTTAATAATAAACCTCAGCATAAATCTACCTTCCTATTATTCAAATGGGGCTATATATCAGCCCCATTTGAATCACTTCTCAGTTTACGTGATACTTATCAGTCAGCAAAGGTAAAGCTTCCCCAAATAAAGTGGTTTTTGCAGTCCATCTGAATATCCGTTACTTTGGTATTGGAAACTGCGGTAGAATAACCCTTGAACAGGCCCTTGCCGAAGCAATTCTCATAGGCATACTCCCACAGGGCGTCAATCGCCTCCGCTGTATAAGTGGAAAGCGCCTCACAGGGCTCGGTATAGGTCAAAAGCTCCGCGTATTCCGCTGTCGTCTTGTCAAACTTAAAGAGTGCGTTATTGTCATCGCCCAGCTGGAAAGTTCCAACATTACCATTGGTACCGGAACCAAACAGTACGATGTCATAAGCATCGAAATATTCATCCGTTGCATTAACCATTGTGGTATAGGTAGCGTTATCATAAACCTCGATTTCACAGCCAATGCCCAGTGCCAGAATGTAGCTCTGCACGATTTCAATGGCGTCCTGAGCCGGGGAAGTATTGGGGCTGATCATCTTAATTGTAATATCAGACGCAGACTGTCCGGTCTCTTCCAGATAGGCGTTCAAATATTCCATGGCAGTATCCAGATCATAATTGTAATAATCCAGAGAGTCCCATTCCACGTTGTAATCCGCACAGGATGCCGGACTGCCGGCCAGCGCATGGATCACAACTCCGTTTCCTACCGCTACCTGCAGCGCTCCCGCGGAGTCCACAGCATAAGCGATCGCTTTTCTCAGGTTCTCATTACTGCAATATTCAGACGACATATTGAAACACATAAAGCAGCCCAGGAAATCTTCATATTCATAAAGGTTGTAATTGTCATCTCCCTCAAAGATCTGCACATCCTCCGCGGATACAGTAGTGAAATCCACAGCACCGGACTCTAAGGCAATCGACAGCTGAGCGGATTCTGTAATGACCTCAATGGTGATCTTATCGGCATTCTGCTGATAATAGGAAGGAATCTCGTAATCGCTGTCCAGCATCCAGTAATTTTCATTCTTTTCCAGAACAATCGAGGAACCGGAACTGTAAGAGGTTACCTTATAGGGACCGGAGCCCACAGGAGTGGTAACCATTCCGTCTTCACTGGCGTTAAAGGCTTCTTCGGAAACGATCGGGCAGCCGTAGCAGAATAACTGCATCAGGAACCCTACCTGCTCCAGGCATCCCTCTTCCCAGGTAAAGATCACCGTGGTCTCATCGGTGGCCTCGCAGCTTAACATCTTGTTCCACTGTACGGAATTTAAAGTTTCTTTCGCGTGGTTAAAGCTGAACGCTACATCGTAAGCGTCAATTTTATTACCGTCGCAGTCATAGATGCCTGTACGTACCTTGACTGTGGTAGTATTATTCTCCAGATCATTCTCATAGCTTTCTCCTACCAGAGGCTGGAACTCTCCGCCGGGCTCATTCATGTAGAACAGCTGCTGGTAAATATGTACAATAATGGTAGCCCGGGAGTCCGCATTGGCGGAGGTGGCCGGTGCTAAGGAAACCGGATCTCCCGTAACAGCAACCGTAATTTCCTTAGATGTGCTGGAGCTGTCTGTGCTGGTCGCCGTGGAACTGGAACTATCCTCGGAGGATGTGCTGGAGCTGCTGCTTTCCGTTGCGCTCTCAGATGAGGAGGATGTGGATGAGGACGAGCCGCAGCCCACAACACCCAGCATCATTGCCATCACAAGGAGGAAAGAAACGATCCTGCCTGTTCTGGTTTTCAATGTACTTTTCTTCTTTTCCATAGTAGAAATCCCTCTCTTCTTTTTGTATAGAAGTTTTTATGAAACAAAAGGTTGACAGGTTACGTTGATCGCCTGCGTCTCCGATGATGAAATGTCACATTCCCGGAAACCATACCCACGCACAGGCGCGCCCCAAATATATGCGTGGGTACCGGAACGGCATCATGCCGGACCAGGCAGGCGCGTTTAAGATAGAAACAATATATCATGAATTAAATTTCGCATCAATTCGGATTCCACCTCTCCCTGCCTGGTGGTTGCGCATTCGTCAACCGATACGCTATGATTGCGATTTTTGCAATTTTTTGTCGATTTTTCCTGTTTTCGCATACTGCTGTTTGACCGCTTGACAGGTTTTTTTTTAACGAATATCCTTAAATTACAAAAATAACTATCTTTTAAATGAAGTTCAGGA
>JAJQGR010000118.1 GCA_021200345.1 Lachnospiraceae bacterium
CGTCCGTTTTCCGCCGCCATGGCGGATTCCAGCCGCATTCTCCCCTCCGGGAAAGAAATCAGTGCCCTGCCTTCCAGCACAAAGTCCTCGATATTTTTCTCACAGCTCAGTGGATTTTCATAAATCAGTTTTCCACCGCTTTGTCCATCTTTTTCCATCTGTTTTCCTTTCTGAATGTGAATTCAAAGCTGTTCCGTCTTCCTGGTCACAGAGCGAAGCAAATATGCCTCCTCACATATCCCACAGGAAAATATACTCCCTCCGACAGTTTTTTACAAGGACTTCATTTATGAAAAAATCCGCCAAAACGGCCAGATGCTCAAACAAACGTCCAATCTTTCAGAATCAACAGGAGCCGCATCCCTCTGGACACGGCTCCCACTGTAACTATTCTCATGTGATCTTATAAAATATGATTAAGCCTTCTTTTTCATCTGCTTGCTGAAGGTCTGAACGCCCTCCACCACCAGGATGATTGCCAGCACCACCATAGCGGCAGCCAAAATCAGCTGGAAGTAGTCGCCCCAGGCCGCGCTTGCAGCACCGATCAGACCAATCTTCTTTCTGATGGTCAGAACCAGGCTGGTCAGGGTCGCGCAGAGCATGAAGATCATGGGAACGAAGAACATCTTATTGTTCTTACCAACGTTGCCAAGCCATGCAGCCACAGCCATCAGAGCGATGCCGGCCAGCAGCTGGTTGGCAGCGCCAAACAGACCCCAGATCTGGCTCAGGCTTAAGCCGCCCAGGACGCAGCCCACGATGACCATGAAACCGGTGCCTACCAGAGGATAGGCCAGAACCTTGCGTACGCCGGTGGCATCCTTGTAAGACTTCTCATCCTCCTTTAAGAACAGCTCGGAGAACATGAAACGGCTCAGACGGGTACCGGTATCCAGAGATGTCAGAGCAAACACGGAGACAGCCAGGGTCAGCAGTGCGTAAATCGTCGCATATACTGTAGAAGTCTCGGTGCCAAACATGGTGGCGATACCGCTTGCGAACGCCACTGCCGGGGAACCGAACTCACCGTTCAGATACTTGGAGTAAACCATACCAACCGCGATCAGAGAAATGATACCCAGCGCGGACTCAATCAGCATGGAGCCGTAGCCGATCTTCTTGGCATCGCCCTCGTTGGCCAGCTGCTTGGAGGTGGTACCGGTGGCGATCAGGCTGTGGAAACCGGAGCAGGCGCCGCAGGCCACTGTGATAAACAGTGTGGGGAACAGCGTGCCCAGAGAATTGCTCCAGCCGGTAAACATCGGAATCTCAAAGGTTGCGTTGCCTGTAAACGCACAGGAGACAATACCGATCAGCGCCAGCGCCATCATACCGTAAAGCAGGAAGCTGGACAGATAATCACGAGGCTGCAGCATCACCCAGACGGGCAGCAGAGAAGCCACGGTGATATAAACGCCGATCAGCACAATCCACGCGGTACGGGTCATTGCAAGGCCCACATTCAGACCGATGGCTACACTTAAGATGATGCCGATAATGCCAACCACAGTGGCCGGCACAGTCTTCATGCCAAAACGATTGGTCAGAATACCATAAATAATTGCCAGGACGATGAACAGAAAGGAAACCATGGCTGTGGTCTGGTTGCCTGTCGGATTCATTACAAGGCCAAAAGTAACCGCCGCGTCAGAGGCAGTATAAAAAGTACCTGCCACCACGTTCACGAAAGACGCGATAACAAGGATCAGCACCAGCAGTGCAAAAATGGTGAAAAGCTTCTGGGCTCTGCGTCCCATGGAGGTCTTGATGATCTCACCAACAGATTTTCCTTCATTGCGGACAGAGGCAAACAGAGAACCGAAGTCCTGCAGACCGCCGAAGAAGATACCGCCGATGACGCACCATAAAAATACAGGCAGCCAGCCAAAAACAGAGGCCTGAATGGGGCCGTTGATGGGACCCGCGCCCGCGATAGAGGAATAATGATGTCCCAGAAGAACGACAGAAGGTGCCGCCACATAGTCTACGCCGTCTTCCATTTCCACCGCCGGGGTCTTTCTCTTGGGATCGATTCCCCACTGTTTCGCCAGCCATGAGCCGTAGGTCACATAGCCGATGAACAATACAACAATTGCTACAAGAATAATGAGTAACGCTGTCATATAAAAAACTACTCCCTTCCTTAGTTAGGTGATACAAAACGTATCATATAATTGTGCTAAAGAGCTTCTTCAGGTCGCGGCCCTGGCGGTTTGCGGCCACCTTTCCTGTGGAAAGCTCGATTGCAGTCAGTTTGTAATGGCTCCAGCCATAAAAGCCATGGCGGTAGCTCTTGTAATGGCGCAGCTTCGGAATCAAAGCCATCGCCTCAGGATCCATCCGCTCAGCCAGGATCACAAGTACCACATCGCTGTTGCGGTGATCCTTGTGAGGCTTCACCTTTCCAGTCCCATCCTCCCAGGCCCGCTGGTCCAGCTGCTCCAATGTGGGTACGTCCAGCAGATCCACCGTGGCAAAATATACGAATTCCTTCGTATCAGCCTCGCTGATCCTGGCGCTCCTGACCAGAAAATACTGCTCATCATGGAGAGAAAACTCCGCCTGCGCGGCAAAGGGCTCCACCGGATTCTCCCGGTTAATATCATAATATGTCTCAAAGGAGCGTAACAGCTTTGTAAGCGCTTCCGTTTTATCCATTCAAACTCCCATAAAAAAATCACAGCGTACTGTGACTGGTATTCAGTACTTCTTCGTACAGCTTACATAAACTTTTCGTAAATTCTAAAAATTTTCTAAAAAGATGGTTACAGTATAAATCAGAAATTTTGTCGATTCAAGGTTCATGGTTATTCAGAATCTTGATGTTTTTTAACCTGTTTGATATTTTTTAATATCTTTCATAAATATGGATATCCTATAAGT
>JAJQGR010000061.1 GCA_021200345.1 Lachnospiraceae bacterium
TCCGTCTACTATACCTTCATTTTACCCCGCTTGCAAGATTTTTGAGGGAAATTTTTTCTGCTCCCTGTCATATGGCAACCGTTCTGTCGTCTTTATATGTAAAAGAACAGATTGCAGCTGGTAAAAATATCTGCTATCCTGATCAGGGAGGAAATCTACCATGAGAAAAAATATGAAAAAACTGACCGCTCTGCTTCTTGGCGCCGCCATGGCCCTGTCCACGGCCGGGTGCTCGTTCAGCGGCAGCGCAAACAGCACGGAAACCGCCGCTGCCACCGGTACCGGCTCAAGCTCCAGTGAAACAGCCGCCCCGTATATCCTGCTGTCTGAGGCAAGCTATCCGGAGATGGCGACCTACCCAAACGAGGAAGACTACTACACGGCCGACGGCGACTGGGATTACGAAGCCTGGAACGCGGACTATGCCGCCTGGCAGGAAAGCTATGACACTTTAAAGGACGCCGGGGAAGGTTATGACGCTTCTCTGCTTTCCTTCTTTGACACTTCCACAGCGGAAATATTGTCCGGCGCCGGGGAGGAAAACCGGATCTATTCACCCATCAATGTCTGGCTGGCTCTGGCAATGTTAGCGGAAACCACGGACGGCGACACCCGCCAGGAAATTCTCACACTCTGCGGGGCGGACGATATCGAAGCGCTGCGGGCGCAGGCTTCCGACGTCTGGCAGATGGCCTACTCGAACGACGGCAATGTAACCACCATCCTTGGCTCCTCTCTGTGGCTTTCCAATTCTCTGGATTACCATCAGGAGGTGCTGGATACGCTGGCAAATTCTTATTACGCTTCCTCCTATTATGGGAAAATGGGGAGTGATGATTTTTCACAGGCGCTGCGTGACTGGCTCAATGAGCAGACCTGCGGCCTTCTGTCAGAACAGGCCGAAGGCATGGAGTTGAGCGCGGAGACTATATTAGCCCTCGCGACGACCATTTATTATAAGGCCGCCTGGGTGGATGAATTTTCAGAGGACAACACGTATCAGCAGACCTTCCATGCCTTAAGTGGAGATATCGACTGCGATTTCATGCACCAGTCCGATACGGGAGCTGTGTATTACGGGGACGGTTTCATGGCGACGGGACTGTCGCTGCAAAGAGGCGGTACGATGTGGCTGATCCTGCCAGATGAGGATGCCACTGTGGACGCGGTACTGAATGGGACGAATCTGACAGAATTTATTTCCACCAAATCCAAAGCCGAATGGGACAACAGAGAATACTATCAGATCAACCTGTCTCTGCCGAAATTTGACGTCTGCTCCAGCCTGAGCCTTGTCGACGCGCTCTCATCACTTGGCGTCACCTCCGTATTCGACTCCACAGCAGCCGACTTTTCACCGCTGACCGACACAGCGAATGTCTATGTCAGCAGCGTGGAACACGCCGCACGGGTAAAAATCGATGAGGAAGGCGTGGAGGCTGCCGCCTACACGGTCATCACCATGCAAAGCACTGCGGCTGAATCACCGGAACTGATTGATTTCACCTTAGACCGGCCCTTCCTTTTTGCCATCACCGACACGAACGGACTGCCGCTGTTTGTGGGTGTAGTGAATGAACCGTAAAATCTTACATTGCATTCACCAAAGCACCTGAGAGCAACAGACTGACATGTCCACTGCTCTCAGGCGTTTTTTGTTATATTCTACTCCGCTTCCTGCTGCCAGATCGGCGTTCCGCTCCCCGGCTCCTGCATATTCGGCCAGATACTCTCCACAAATTCATCGGAATAATTTTCATCGATAAATTCCTCCAGCACGTTCTGCGCCTCCGCGCCCTCCAGACGGTTCACATATCTGGACAGCACAGCGCCGGACAATAGAAGATCCGCGATCATCACCACAGTGACGGTCCAGGTGGCGACCACACCAATTGCCGGCGGAATCTTTTCAATCAGACCACTGACCAGCGGATACAGACTCTTCACCCACAGCACGGACAAAACACCCCCAAAAAGGCAGAATAAAAGATTTGTCCTGCCGCCGATATTGAACATCATATCGCTGTAATCCCAGAAAGTCCTGCCGAAAGCGACTTCAGAAATGACACTGCAGGTGTACTCATAGACGCCCCACAAAACGGCGCCGGATAAAAAGACAAAACGATCCTCCCTGTTTGCCAGCCTCTGCGTGACAACCGTAATAATCACAGCGCCAAAGCCCCACACAATGGAAAAGGTGCCGTAAATCACGCTGGTGCGGCTCATCCACACGCCGGTCGTCGCCCACACAAATACCGTTTCAAACAGGTCACCGATAAATGCCCAGATGATGAAAATCCAGAGCAGCTTATTCAGGCAGAGCCCCTTCGCGAAGACATACTTGCCGGAGCGGATTTCATCCCGCTCTTCCATGCCCGGATAAGCGCGTTCCAGACGTTTCCAGACCGCGTCGCAAAGCCGGTTGCCCAGATGTTCCTCGGAGACAACCTGCGTCACTTCCACTCGTTTTTCCCCATTTCTGGCCTTTTTTCCGCTCTTTTTCCGTTTTCTCTCCAAAGCCTCTCTGCGCTGCCTCATTTCCCCGGCATAGACAACCGAGACCATATCCAGCACCAGCAGACCGCAAAGCACCAGCCCCACGATCTGTAAAAGCAAAACCGGCAGCAGCCTGACGAACGTAAAGATAAAAGGATGCAGCAGCTTAATCAGCACCAGAATCACCGCCGATTTCACGACCGCTACCGTAGTGCCCTTCAACTCCCCGCCAAACAGCGTATCTCTCTCATACTGTGAAAGACTGCGGTGCAGAAGCCGGTGCGCAATGTCGCTCGTCACAAAATCCACCACCGACACGACCACCAGCGTAATCACATACTGCGTGAAAATATTGAGAAAACTCAGCTCCTCCCCGACCGTCGGCAG
>JAJQGR010000001.1 GCA_021200345.1 Lachnospiraceae bacterium
CCCACACACTTGCCGGTAGTCTGTACCACAATCTGCTCATTGGTTTTCTCCATAATCTCCAGGATGCGTTCTGCATCAGAAAGCCGTGCCTGGCGAATATTTTCATCTGACATAACTTTTCTCCTGCCCGACTGCGATATTTTTCTATCCCCGGCAACAATTATATTTCTCATTCTGTCCCAGGCAACAGCTGTTTTCTTATGCTATCCCAGACAACAACTGTATTCCTTTTATACAATTCCCAGCAGCAGTCCGATCAGTCGCACCACGCCCGCAGCCAGCCAGGCAATCACACACTGCTCTGCCACCACGCCCACAGCCCATTTGCCGCCCAGTTCCCGTCTGATGGAGGCAATAGCCGCCACGCAGGGGGTATACAGCAAACTGAATACCAGCAGGGTAGCCGCGTTTAACGGCGTCAGAATGGAAGCCACCTCTCCCGCGAAGAGAAGCTCCATGGTGGAAACCACGCTCTCCTTGGCCATGAACCCGCTGATCAGGGAGGTGCAGATGCGCCAGTCGCCCAGCCCCAGGGGCTTGAAAAGCGGCACCAGCAATCCTGCCACAGCAGCCAGGATGCTGTTCTGAGAGTCTGTCACCACGTTCAGCTTCAGGTCAAAGGTCTGCAAAAACCAGATCACAATGGTGGCCAAAAGGATGATGGTAAAGGCCCGGTGCAGGAAATCCTTCGCCTTTTCCCACAAAAGCTGCAGTACATTTCTGGCGGAAGGCAGGCGGTAATTGGGCAGCTCCAGCACGAAAGGCACTGCCTCCCCCCGAAACAGAGTTTTCTTGAAAAGAAAGGCCACCAGAATGCCCACCGCGATTCCCAGAAAATACAGGCCGGCCACAATAAACCCACTGTATCTGGGGAAGAAAATATTCACGAAAAACATATAGATCGGAAGCTTTGCGGTGCAGCTCATAAAAGGCGTCAGCAATATGGTCATCCGCCGGTCCCGCTCACTGGGCAGGGTCCGGGTGGCCATCACCGCCGGAACCGTACAGCCAAAGCCGATCAGCATGGGCACAATGCTGCGCCCGGAGAGGCCGATCTTTCGCAGCAGACTGTCCATGAAAAAGGCCACTCTGGCAATATATCCGCTGTCTTCTAAAAGCGACAGGAAAAAGAACAGGCACACAATGATGGGCAGAAAGCTTAAAACACTGCCCACACCGGCAAAAATTCCATCATTAATCAACGATCGCAAAACCGGATGCACATTGGCCGCCGCCAGAGCGTTCTCTACCACCCCGGAAAGGGCGTCAATTCCCGTCTCCAAAAGCCCCTGCAAAAAGGCCCCGATCACATTGAAGGTCAGGAAAAACACCAGCAGCATAATACCCACAAAGCAGGGAATGGCCGTATATTTGCCGGTAAGAATCCTGTCAATTTTTTCACTGCGCTGCCGCTCTTTGCTCTCTTTGGGTTTGCGCACAGTCTGGGTGCACAGCTTCTGAATAAAGGAAAAGCGCATATCCGCGATGGCGGCGTTTCTGTCAAGTCCCCGCTCCTGTTCCATCTGCACCAGAATATGCTCCACCATTTCCTTCTCATTCTCCGTCAGATTCAGCTGATCCAGAATCAGCTGATCTCCCTCCGCCACCTTAGTGGCGGCAAAACGGACAGGAATCCCCGCCTCCTGGGCGTGATCCTCTATCAGATGCATGATACCGTGCAGCGCCCGGTGAACCGCACCTCCATGATCATTTTTATCACAGAAATCCTGCCGCTTAGGCCGCTCCTGATATTTTGCCACATGGATCAGATGGGATACCAGTTCATCAATGCCCTCATTTTTGGCCGCGGAAATGGGTACCACCGGAATTCCCAGAATCTCCTCCATCTCATTGATTAAAATGGAGCCGCCGTTCTCTCTCACTTCATCCATCATATTCAGGGCCAGCACCATGGGCGTGTCCAACTCCATCAGCTGCATGGTCAGATAAAGATTGCGCTCAATATTGGTGGCGTCCACAATGTTGATGATACCATGCGGGTGCTCATTTAAAATAAAATTTCTCGACACCAGCTCCTCTCCGGAGTAGGGCGACATGGAATAAATCCCCGGCAAATCGGTCACCAGCGTATTCTCATGCCCCCGGATGACCCCGTCCTTGCGGTCCACCGTGACCCCCGGGAAATTTCCCACATGCTGGTTGGAGCCGGTCATCTGATTAAACAGTGTGGTCTTGCCGCAGTTCTGATTGCCTGCCAGAGCAAAGGTCAGCACCGTTCCTTCCGGCAGCGGATTCTCGCTGGCCTTATCGTGATACTTTCCGCCCTCGCCAAGGCCCGGATGCTTTCCTTCCTTTTTCAACCGCGAAGCTGCCTCACGGGGCCCATCCTTACTTCGTCCTTCCTCCACCTGTTCTATCTCAATTTTCTCCGCGTCCGCCACCCGGATGGTCAGCTCATAGCTGTGAACCCGTAACTCCAGTGGATCCCCCATGGGCGCGAACTTCACCATGGTCACTTCCACACCGGGAATTAAACCCATATCCAGGATATGCTGCCTGAGAGCCCCCTCTCCGCCGACTTTCAGAATGACGGCGCTCTTTCCGATCTCCAGTTCCTTTAAAGTCATGACAAATCCTTCCTCTTTCCTCTGCTGTATCTTTCTCCTCCTTGATTATAATGGAAAACGGCCGGATTTCAAGCAATAAACTGAAAACCGGCCATATTTTAAGAAATGTCTTTATGTCATTCTCCGTAAAACCTCCTCCATCGGCACTACAGAAGAAATACCTCCCAGGCGCTGGGTGGAAAGACTGGCCGCGCAGCAGGCAAACGCCGCAGCATCCTTTAACTCCTCCCCGGTCACCTGATCCAGCGGCTTTTCCAGCTTCAACAGCCGGCTCAAGGCG
>JAJQGR010000066.1 GCA_021200345.1 Lachnospiraceae bacterium
TTCCAGATGCTGCTGTTTGTGGGGATATTGGTGCTGGTGCTCTACGGCTGTGTGGTGGCCGTGGCGCAGAATATTTATTTTTGATGAAAGAAAAGGAGAGAGAAGAGCATGAGAGAACTGGTGAAAAAGGCAAAAGTATGGATGGCGACGGCGGATGCCGGAGACAAGGCCATTGTGGTGGAGGTAGGGCTGGCGGTCATCGCTGTGGTCCTTCTGGTGGTGTTTCGGACTGCCATGACAACGCTGATCAACGATGTGATCAGCTCCATGAGCGAACAGATTAAGAGTATTCTGACGTCAGGGGTGGGAAACGGTGTTGTGGAATAAGCTGTTTTTAAAAGACGGGGGTTTTGTATATCGGCTTTTGCCTGTATTGATCAGCCTGAGCATGGTAGCTGTCCTTGTGGTGGTATCGGCGGGGTTTTTCCGTGCCTTTGGGCAGCGGGACGCCGTCAGCCAGCTTACCAGGGAATATTTGCTGATTATGGAAACAGAAGGATATCTGTCGCAGGCCAGACAGGAGGCCTTTGTCTCCTCCCTGGAGGAGACAGGGCTTGAGCAGATCAGCCTGGAAGGAACGACCTGCCTGCCGGCGGAATATGGCAGCAGGATTGCTCTGTGCGTCAGCGGAATTCTGCCCCAGACAATTTTGGGGCAGACAACTGCTGCCTGGGAGCTGCCGGTGACAGTCAGACTGTATTCCACGGCAAAACAGTGAGGGCAGAGTATGAAAAAGAAGGATCAGGGACTGCTGCACTATGTTTTTGCGCTGATGCTGATTTCCTGGGCAATCACGGCCATGCTCTGTTTTGTCATGCTGCTTCGGGCGCAGCGGCTGAAAGGATATCTGGAGGACTGCATGACACAGGCGGGGCTGGCGGCGCTGCTGATAGAGCCATACACCTATGGCAGGAGCGGCGAGCTGATCTTTCCTGATCCGGCCAGGGTGGAGGAGGTTTTCTGGCAGTATCTTCAGGATGGACTGGGAACGGAAGAAAACCAGGCCGCGGCCGGAATAGGGGGAGATGTTACGCTGGCGGATTTTATCGTCTATGAAATGACGGCGGCAGGAATCAGAGAATATGAGCGTCAGGAGGATGGAACGTATCTGGAAACCGTTCATCCATTGGGGGAAACGGTATACGCGCCGGATGGGACACAGGTCATTTCCGGCACCATTTATTCGAAAATCCGTTTACCGGTCAGAGTGTGGGGAAACCGGACAGTGGAAGTTGAGCGGCAGCATTGTGTGGATATTGTAAGAAACTGATTCAGGATATGGCCTGGGCGGCGGTGTGCCGGGGCAAAATCCGGTGAAGTTTTATGGGAGGGTTGAAATGAAAGACAGAAAAAGGATATGGATCGGGACGGTCAGCATTGTGCTGGCAATCGTAGTGTTTATTGCCATTTTGCGGATTCAGATGGCCGGACAGGAGGAGGTTGTTTATGAGAATGTGGTGACAGCCAGGCAAAAGATCCCGGAGAATACGAAGCTGGCAGAAAGCAATATGGGTGTTCTTCTTCAGATCCGGCAGGTGCCGGAAGAGTATGTGCCGCAGGCGGCCCTTTCTTCGCTGGAGGGACTGGAGGGCTGCGTGATCACCGCGGAGCTTTCCGCCGGGAGTATCCTGACTCAGAACGCCGTGCAGTCCGTTCCGGAGATCTACGGCGACTATGGAGAGTTATTCTGGGTCAGCGTGTCAGCGGATCAGCTGACGCAGGCGGTGGCGGGAACTCTGAGGGCAGGGGACGTGATTGACCTGTATTGTGTGGAAAATGGGGTGGAAGGTGTTTTTTGCAGCCTGCTTCAGGGAAATGTCCGGGTGGAAAAAGTGCTGACAAAGAGCGGGGAGCAGATCGAAAACGGGGATGAGATTTCTCTGGCTCAGCTGTTTGTCATTCCTATGGAACGGGCGGATATCCCGCTGTTTTACGAGGCCTTGTATTCTGGCAGTCTGATGATTGCCAGAAGCGGTGAGTAGAGCGGGATGCCTGCGCTGGATATGCTGCTTTTGCTGCCTGCTCTGGCTTTGCGGCATGGAGGCGGAGGCGTCCTCTTTGTCTGAATATACGAAGTATCCGGGGGTCAGTTTGAGCCCTGACGGGAAGGCCTTTACTACTGACGCGTGGGTCAGAACCTACGAACAGTTTCCTGTTGGTTATACGGTATACACAGGAGAGGGTGCAGGCAGTCAGCCACAGACAGGAGAGCATGTTTATACAGCGGTAAATGTGAGCAATATCCGTATTTCGAAGTGGGTGGTGACCTGGCAGGCTTCTTATTGCATTCATCCTTATTATCATATCAATGATTACCATGGACTGAACTGTTCTGATACCATCTGTTACAGCAGGTATCCGCAGGGCTGGACGGGATACTGTGCGGACTGCGGGGAAAAGGTGACAGACAGTTTGACATACATGAACAGTGCCACCGCCAGAGGGCTTCGCTCTATCCCGGGGCTGGCGGATTATTATTATCTTTGTCCCTGGTGCGGCGGGCTGGAACAGGGGGTGCCCTACTTGCATACCTGCAAAAGAATCTCCGCTAACGGGTATTATGTCAGCTATCAGGCCAACGCGCCGGCGGGGACCAGAGTTTCCGGGACCATGGCTGTTACCGGCCACATGTATGGCAATGCTCCGGCTTATGAAGGAAAGGATGCCGCTCAGGCGGGGTTCGGGTCTGTCAGCCTTCGTCAGAATGCCTATGTCTGCCTGGGCTATGAATTTGCGGGATGGAACACAAAAGCGGACGGAAGCGGGATTTCCTATGAGGATGGAGCCGATGTGCTTAATCTGACATCGGTAAACGGAGCTACCGTGACGCTGTATGCCCAGTGGAACCAAAAGGCAAGCCGGGTGAATGTCGATCTGGCAGGAGGCACCCTGGCGGGACAAAGCAGCCTGAGTGCCCTGGGCAGAGCGGGAGAAACGTTTCGGATATCCACAGAGCAGATTGAGCCGCCCCAGGGGTATCTGATCAGCTTTGAGACCAACGGGGGAGCCGAAGCCCCGTCAATCAGGACGCAAAAAAATTTCAGGGTTGGGATACCTCCGGCGTACTCTATGGCAGCATGCGGCAGGATACGTATTATTTTGGAAATATACCGGACGTGACGGATCAGATCAGGGCCTTATATGAGGATGGGACTGTGATTCTTCCGGACTGTCAACGATCCGGTTATGGATTTGCGGGCTGGTATTTCGATGGGGCGTTTACAGAATTTGCGGGATATGCGGGAAGTGAACTCTTGATCCAAAAGGATACCAGACTGTATGCGAGATGGCTTTCGCTGTCGCTTTCTTCCACTGAGAATTACCAGGTGCTTGGGGGCAGCGGGGCAGTGGACCTGGTCCTGAGCGAACCGGATCCCATTGAAAAATGGTATCAGATCTGTCAGTCGCTGGACGGGGAGAGCTGGAGGCCTCTGTTTACAGAGCTGACAAAACAGGAAAATCATCCCGGCCAGGCAGCTCTGGATATGGCGCCGCCCGCAAGGGTGTCAGGCTTTCGCATGGCGGTGACAGCGGAAAGGAAAATGCAGGTTTCCTGGCAGGCGCCTCAGGATCAGGGCACGGTATATTATCACCAGGCGGAATCCTACAGAAAATCCGGGGAGGAATATCTTTTGCTGTGCCGGTCCAATATCACGGAAAATCTGCTGGTAAGCGGTGTGGCGGGATACTATTATTATCAGGATGGAAGCGCTGCGGGAAACATTTCCGGAGATGAAATCTATACTGTGGAACAGACTGCGCTTGTAGAGATTGGAACCGGGGATACCTGGCTGCATATCGCCGCGGTGGATGTGGCCGGCAACATTGGGGAAACCTCTCATATCCGCATCCCGGCAAGAGATTCCGGACAGGAGGATTCCGGACCGGAACCGGGGGCTGAGCAGGATCCGGACCCTGAGACTCACCCGGAGGGCGGCGGGGAGAATGAGGAGGAAATAGAGATAGACCTGACTTTGTATGCCGAAATCAGTCACAGCAGAGCCGGATATGAGGGAGATTTTAAATCCGGAGAAGGGGGAGTGCTGCATTTTCTGGCGGGCGGTTACGCGCAGAGAGTGGAAGTGATTTTTCCTTCTGAATTTACCTCGCTCTTCCCGGAATTAAACGTGGTCTTTTCCTACAGTGAGCCCAGCCTGATCCGGGAGGAAGATATCGGTTTTTCTGTGCCTCTGTATACCGCCCCCGGTGTTTATGAGGTTACGGTAAGGGCATACAGGGATGATCTGGAAGCGGAGGTGTATCCGATGCTGATTGTAGTGGAGGAGAGTGTGCTGGATGAGCTTCGCACCAGGATCAGGAATAATCTTTGACCTGTGGTTTTATGTTTATCTGTGCTGGGCGGCCTGGCAGGATCATAAACACAAGCTGGTTCTGCGGGGCACCCATTTGCTGGGATTTGGGGCTGTACTTTTGCGGGATCTGATGAACTGGCACCGGAGTCCGGGAAGCGGGCAAATACTGGTGCTGCTGGTGTGTCTGACCTGCGAAGGCCTTTACCACCGCCTGCAGTTCTATGGCCTGGCGGACAGTCTGGTATTTGTCAACTGCTTCCTTTATGACTGGGGATGGACCGACGCGTTTTCCTGTTTTTTTGGGTTCTGGTGGATGAAAGCCTGCTCAGGATTTCTGTTTTTGCTCTTCCATGGGATTTGCCGCCGCAGACTGATAAGAAGGCTGGAAGAACCGGCGGCGTATATTCCCTGGATCCTTGGTGCTTTTGCCTTGACAAACGCTGTGCTGAGGGGATACAATGTGTAATACTAGGGTCTGAAGATCACACATTTATAAGCTGTATAGCATTACCAATTATCACACAGGAGATTAATCATATGAGCAGGGAACTGGCAAAGACCTATGATCCGAAAGGCATTGAGGACAGACTTTACAACAAGTGGCTGGAGAAGAAATATTTTCATGCTGAGGTAGACCGCAGCAAAAAGCCCTTTACCATCGTAATGCCGCCGCCCAACATCACCGGGCAGCTGCACATGGGACATGCCCTGGACAATACCATGCAGGATATTCTGATTCGCTTTAAGAGAATGCAGGGCTACAATGCCCTCTGGCAGCCCGGCACGGACCACGCTTCCATTGCCACCGAGGTGAAGATCATTGAGAAGATGAAAGAGGAAGGAATCACCAAGGAAGATATCGGCAGGGAGAAATTCCTGGAAAGAGCCTGGGCCTGGAAGAAAGAATATGGCGGAAGGATCACCAGCCAGTTAAAGAAGCTGGGTTCCTCCTGCGACTGGGACAGAGAGCGCTTCACCATGGATGAGGGCTGCAGCAGGGCCGTCACCGAGGTGTTCTGCAAAATGCATGAGAAAGGCTGGATTTACAAGGGGAGCCGTATCATCAACTGGTGCCCTGTCTGCAATACCTCCATTTCTGACGCGGAGGTGGAGTATCAGGAGCAGGCAGGCCATCTGTGGCATATCAAATATCCGTTGATCGACGAGAACGGTCAGCCAAGTCAGACGGAATTTCTGACCTTTGCCACCACCCGTCCGGAGACCATGCTGGGGGATACGGCGGTAGCCATCAACCCGCAGGATGAGCGCTACGCGTACCTGCGCGGTCGTTCTGTGCTGCTTCCTATCGTGAACAGGGTGATTCCCGTTGTGGAAGACGATTATGTGGATATGGAGTTTGGTACCGGCGTGGTGAAGATCACGCCTGCCCATGATCCCAATGACTTCGAAGTGGGAAAGCGCCACAATCTGCCGGAAATCAATATTATGAATGATGATGCCACCATCAATGAAAATGGCGGCAAATATCAGGGACTGGACCGCTATGAGGCCCGCAGACAGATCGTGGAAGAGTTAGACAGCATGGGCCTGTTGGTGAAGGTGGAGGATTATACCCACAACGTGGGCACCCATGACCGCTGCAAGACCACCGTGGAGCCGCTGATCAAAAAGCAGTGGTTTGTGAAGATGGACGAGCTGATCAAACCGGCGGTGGAAGGCGTCAGAAACGGCGATATTAAGCTGGTTCCTGAACGCATGAGCAAGATTTATTATAACTGGACGGACAATATTAAGGACTGGTGCATCAGCAGACAGCTGTGGTGGGGACATCGGATTCCCGCTTATTACTGTGATAACTGTGGGGAATATATTGTCTCTGACAAGGCCCCTGAATGTGCCTGCCCCCATTGCGGCTGCACCTCCTTTACTCAGGATCCGGATACTCTGGACACCTGGTTTTCATCAGCGCTGTGGCCTTTCTCCACGCTGGGCTGGCCGGACAAGACCGAGGAGCTGGAGTATTTTTATCCCACGGATGTGCTGGTCACAGGCTATGATATTATTTTCTTCTGGGTAATCCGCATGATTTTTTCGGGTTACGAGCAGATGAAAGAGAAGCCTTTTAAGACGGTGCTGTTCCACGGCCTGATTCGTGACAGTCAGGGGCGCAAGATGAGTAAATCTCTGGGCAACGGCATTGATCCTCTGGAGGTCATTGACAAGTACGGCGCGGATGCCCTGCGCCTGACGCTGATCACCGGCAATGCGCCCGGCAACGATATGCGCTTCTATTATGAGCGGGTGGAGAACAGCCGCAATTTTGCCAATAAGGTGTGGAATGCCTCCCGGTTTATCATGATGAATATGGAAGGTAAGGAGGTGACCACTCCGGCGGCGGAGCAGCTGGAGCCTGCTGATCGGTGGATTCTCTCCAAACTGAACGGTCTGATCAAAGAGGTCACCGATAATATGGAGAATTACGAGCTGGGCATCGCTGTGCAGAAAGTCTATGATTTTATCTGGGATGAATTCTGCGACTGGTATATTGAGATGGTAAAGCCTCGTCTGTACACGACCCAGGATCAGGAAAGCCAGAACGCGGCGCTGTTTACCTTAAAGACGGTGCTGATCGACGCTTTGAAGCTGCTGCATCCCTTTATGCCTTTTGTGACAGAGGAAATTTTCTGCACGTTACAGTCGGAAGAGGAGTCGATCATGATCTCCAGCTGGCCGGTGTACCAGGAGAGCAAGTGCTTTTCTAAGGAAGAGGCGGCCACGGAGAGAATCAAGGAAGCGGTGCGCGGGATCAGAACGGCCCGCACGGATATGAACGTAGCGCCCTCCCGGAAGGCTCTTGTGTATGTGGTCAGTGAAAAGGAGGAGGTATGCCGGATTTTTGAGGAAGGAAAGCTGTTCTTTGCTTCTCTGGCTTACGCTTCCCAGGTGATCGTGCAGGCTGACAGAAGCGGCATTCCTGAGGATGCGGTGTCTGTGGTGCTGCAGGACGCGGTGATCTACATTCCCTTTGCGGAGTTAGTAGATATCCGCCAGGAAATTGAGCGGCTGCAAAAGGAAGAAAAGCGTCTGGAAGGCGAGCTGAGGAGAGTGGCGGGTATGCTGAATAACGAGAAGTTTGTCTCAAAGGCGCCTGCGGCGAAGATTCAGGAGGAGAGAGACAAGCAGGCCAAATATGCTCAGATGATGGAGCAGGTGAAAGCCCGCCTGGCTCAGCTGTCCCGATAAAGCGGATGAAATATGGAAAAATTGCAAAGTGATTATGAGAATACGGTGGAGAGACTCTGCCGTATTCCAGGTTTTACCAAAAAACACAGTGTGGAGGAGACCAGATCATTCCTGAAGCTCATGGGAAGTCCGGAGAAGGCAATGAAAATTGTCCATGTGGCCGGTACCAATGGGAAGGGAAGCGTTTGCGCCTATCTGGCGGGAATCCTTATGAAGGCCGGATATCATGTGGGATTGTTTACCTCTCCTCATCTGGTGGATATCAGGGAGCGCTTTCAGATTGACGGGCAGCCCATCAGCAGAGAGACCTTTCTGGAAGCGGTGGACAATGTGGAACGCATGGTTACAGACACGAAGACCGACGCTCCCACTTTTTTTGAGATGATGTTTTTCATTGGAATGCGCGTGTTTTCCAATGCCGGCGTGGATATTCTGATATTGGAGACCGGCATGGGAGGACGGCTGGATGCCACCAACGCCGTATCCCGAAAGGATCTTACACTGATCACGAAAATCGGGCTGGACCATACCAGATATCTGGGAAATACGCTGGAGGAGATTGCCGGCGAGAAAGCGGGCATCATGATGCCGGGGGTCCCGGTGATTGTGGAAGCCGGCAATGACAGTGTGGCGGACGTTTTTTTAAAAAAAGCGGAGGAAAAGGGGTGTTTTTGCCGTATCCTGACAGAGAAGGACTATGGAGAAATCTTAATTTACAAAAAATCCATTGATTTTTCTTTTTATTGCCAGTATTATGGAACTATCCGGCCGGAGATTTCCACAACCGCTTTATATCAGGTGGATAATACAGCGCTGGTGCTGGCGGCAGTGGAATCGCTGATTGAGAGGAACGTGATTGATCCGGGACGTGTAACCCGGGAAGTATTGCTTGCGGGTCTGTGCCAGACCCGGTGGGCGGGACGTATGGAGGAAGCGGCGCCGGGATTTTTTGTGGACGGAGCGCACAATGTAGATGGAATTCAGGCTTTCATTGCCAGTGTGGCAATGGACCAGTGTGAGGGACGTCGAACCCTGATTTTTTCCGCGTCTTCGGATAAGGATTATCCTCAGATGCTGAAGCTTTTATCAGACAGCGGCTTATTTTCGCGCCTGATTCTGACCCCCATGCGGAATAAGCGGGGAGCCGGAAAGGATTTGCTTACCCAGGCTGCCGCTCTTTGCACAGACGCAGCATGGATGGAAACGGGAGAAAGTCTGCCGGAGGTGTTGGCGCGGACAATAGGAAAAATACCGGATGGGGACAGAGTTTATCTTGCAGGTTCCCTGTATTTTGTGGGAGAGGCCAAAGAATATCTCTCTGAAAGAGGCAATGATGATCCAATATGAAGAAGAAATCAAAAAATTTTATCCCAGTACAGAAATCGGGGATGTGGAAGAGATGATATATCAGCAGGATATGACGGACGCAGTGGATATTCTGCTGGAAACACTGAAAAATGACAAGACAGCCAAATAGGAGAAACGCGGATGAAATGCTATCGCTGCGGCGCTGAGCTGACGACGCACAGTTTCTGTCCCTCCTGTAAAAGTGACGTAAGGCAGTACAAACAGATCATGTACGCGGCAAACCGCATGTATAATTCCGGACTGGAGAAAGCCCGGCAGCGTGATCTGACAGGAGCGGTGAGAGATCTGCATCAGTGTCTGAAATTAAATAAAGAGCATGTGGATGCCAGAAATCTCCTGGGACTTGTATATTTTGAGATGGGGGAAGTAGCCAGAGCTCTTGGGGAATGGACCATTTCCACTAATCTGCAGCAGGAAGACAATGTGGCAGACCAGTACATTCAACAGCTGCAGGCATCCCAGAATGATCTGAATGATTTAAACCTGGCGATCCGCAAGTACAATCTGGCGCTTGCCTACTGCGAGGAGGGAAGCGACGATCTGGCGGTGATTCAGCTCAAGAGGGTGCTGTCGTTAAATCCCAGGTTTCTGAAGGCCAGTGTTTTGCTGGCGCTGATCTATATGCACCGCAATGAATATGACCGGGCTTCCCAGCTGTTGAAAAAGGTACTGCAGGCTGATCGGGGAAACACCACTGCCAGAAGGTACCTGGACGAGATTTCTTCCGCTCTGAGCAAGGGCAGTGAAAAGAAGAGCAAAAAAGACGAGGTGGTTCGCTATGAGCGGGATAATGAGCTGATCATTCAGCCCGCTAATGTGAAAGAGCCGCGGCAGGGAAACGGAATCTTTACCGGGCTGGTGATCGGACTGGTGATCGGGGCGGCGGTTCTGTTTTTCCTGGTGATGCCCTCCCGGCTGCAAAGCGCCAGAGAGGAATATGAGGAGACGCTGCGCCTGAACAGTGAGACCATGGACGCGCAGAATGTGACGATTTCCGAACTGGAGAGCTCCTTAAGCTCACTGCAGACGGCTTATGATGAGCTGAATGACCAGTATCAGGAGTTTTTTGGTGATTCTGATGAGAACAGTCTGGGGGAAGCGCTTCTTGCCGCGGTGGAGGCTTATCTGACGGATTCTTCTGATTATGAGACTTTTCACAGTTATTTTTCACTGTGCCTGGAGCAGGAGGAGTTTTTTACAGATAATGAATCCGGGCTGGCCGGACTGTACCAGTCGATGAAGAGCCTGATCGCGGAGGAAGCGGGCAGTTATTTTTATGATCTGGGCTATGCGGCATACAATTCCGCGGACTATGAGACCGGATATACTGATCTGGGAGCGGCAATTGCTTATCTTTCTACCGATGCGGATGCCTGGTACTATTTTGGGCGGTGCTGTCTGGAACTGGAAAATACGGACGAAGCAAAGGAAGCGTTTGAAAAGGTGATAGAGCTGGTGCCCGGCACCAAGAGGGCTTCCTGGGCGCAGAATTATCTGGACGATCTGGAGTAGCATTTTCAGACGAAGAAACGATTACAAAAGAAATAACGACACAAAGGAGAACACTTGGAGAAAGCGTTTTCTTTTGTGTCTTTTTTTATGGCGTCCGCGAAGCGGACCTGGTGATTCAGGAGGAGATGATGGAAAAACAGGAAAATTATTTATGGATCAGTCTGCCAAAGGAGGTGGACCATTATCATGTGGAAAAGCTTGGCCGGCAGGTGGATGGAGAACTTTTACAAAAGCCGGTGGAATGTCTGGTGTTTGACTTCAAAGAGACGGAATTTATGGACAGCTCCGGCGTAGGGCTGGTGATGGGGCGTTTTCGCACCATCCGTACTTTTGGAGGCAGAATTTATCTGACCAATGAGAGTCCGCGAATACGGCGTTTGTTTCAGGTAAGCGGTGTGTATGAATATGTGGGTTCACTTGCGGATACAGAAAATGAGGAGGACAGATAATATGTGGGAAACTGTGGAAAAAGAAGAGAAACTGATCAATGAGATGCGGCTGTGCTTTTTGTCAAGAGGAGAGAATGAAAGCCTTGCCAGGCTGTCAGTGGCGGGTTTTCTTGCCCCGCTTGATCCCACGATGGATGTGCTGGACGACATGAAGACAGCGGTTTCAGAAGCGGTAACCAACGCCATTATCCATGGATATGAGGGAAATGCGGATGAGATGGTTTATGTGTCCGCGTTTTTGTACAGGCTGGAAGAAGAGGGGTTTTTGCTTCGGGTGGACGTGGAGGATACAGGAGTGGGAATGGAAGACGTAAAGAAAGCCATGGAGCCGCTTTATACTACAGCACCGGGAGGGGAACGGGCAGGAATGGGTTTTGCCTTTATGGAGGCATTTACAGACAGTCTTAAGGTAGAATCAGGGCCAGGTAAAGGAACCTGTGTGTCCATGTGGAAGAGACTGCCGGGGCCGGAGGCCTGCGAGCATGAACAATAACGCAGAATTCATTGAGGAACATCTGGGACTGGTGCGGTTTGTCAGCCGGAAATTCCAAAATCGCGGTCTGGATATGGAGGATGTATTTCAGGCCGGCTGCGTGGGACTATGTAAGGCAGCGAAGGGCTTCAGGGAGGAACTGGGGCTGCAGTTTTCTACCTATGCGGTGCCGATGATTGTGGGAGAAATTCATCAGTTTGTAAGAAATAACAGTTCGGTACATATGAGCAGGGAGGCAAGGAAAAAGCAAAAAAGCTTACAGGAGGCGGCCCGGGAACTGACGCAAAGGCTTGGAAGAGAGGTCAGGATCAGCGAGATGGCAGACGCGGCGGGACTCTCCCCTCAGGAGGCGCTGCTTTTGATGGAAGCGGCGGGGCCGGTGGAGAGCCTGGAGAGGGGGACAGGCGAGGAAGGAAATGAGATGATACAGCGCCTGACGGATGGAAAGGATGAGGTTGGCGGGCTTTTGGACAGGATGCTGTGCCGCCAGCTGTTGACGGAGCTTTCCTCGGTGGAGCGGCTTCTGATTACCATGCGGTATTTTCAGGGAAAAAATCAGACCCAGGTGGGAGAAAAACTGCACATGAGCCAGGTGCAGGTCAGCAGGATGGAGAAGCGGATACTGCTGAAGCTTCGCATGAGAGCAACATAAAAGCCGGGGTTCTGCACTTTTGTCATACATTGTGAAAAAACTAACCAAATAAAATCGCGAATATTGGTTGATTTTTGTTAAAATTACGGGTAAAATGAACTAGATTATTACTATTTGCCAGTACATGGAAAAATATGGAGAGGTAGACAAATGAACAGATTGGAAATGCCCTCGCCTGCGAAGGCGAGAACGGTAATGGAGCAGCTGTACAAAGATCTGGAGCGCCGGGTGGCTTCCAATCTTGTGGGCATCTGCCCCATTGACATGTCCAGAGCTTTTCTGGAATTGTGCCATGCGCAGTCCTGCGGCAAGTGTACACCCTGCCGGGTTGGTTTGGGCAATTTGAAGGACATGCTGCAGAAAGTGCTTGACGGGGAAGCGGAGATGGACATGATCGACCAGATCAGGGACACTGCCGCCGCGATTATGGAAACCGCGGACTGCGCCATTGGATATGAAGCGGCTGAGGTTGTCTTCAATGGGGTGGAAAGCTTCCGTGATGATTATGAGGAGCATATCAGAAACGGCCGCTGCACCTGCGAGTATGGGCAGCCGGTGCCGTGCGTGGCTTATTGTCCCGCGGGTGTGGACATTCCCGGTTATATTGCGCTGGTGCGTGAGGAGCGCTACGCGGACGCGATCCGCCTGATCCGTAAAGACAACCCGTTCCCCACCACCTGCGGCTTTATCTGCGAGCACCCCTGCGAGACCAAGTGCCGCCGCAGAATCGTGGACGACGCGGTTAATATACGCGGGCTGAAGCGCATGGCGGCAGACTACGCGGGCGAGGTGGATCCGCCGGCCTGTGAGCCTTCTACCGGCAAGCGCATTGCCATCATCGGCGGCGGACCCTGCGGCCTGAGCACCGCTTATTATCTGCAGCTGATGGGGCACCAGACGACTGTATATGAGATGCTGCCGAAGTTAGGCGGCATGCTGCGCTACGGCATTCCCAACTACCGCCTGCCCAAGGACAGG
This sequence comes from Lachnospiraceae bacterium, assembly GCA_021200345.1. Classification (GTDB taxonomy): domain Bacteria; phylum Bacillota; class Clostridia; order Lachnospirales; family Lachnospiraceae; genus RGIG6307. Next base: position 12,970 of record JAJQGR010000066.1, read on the forward strand.
CTGGACCAGGATATCGCGGCCATTTTAAAGACCGGCGTGGAGGTCGTTTACAATACACGTATCGGCGAAGACATTACGATGGATGATCTGAGGAAGCAGTACGACGCGGTTCTCATCACCATCGGCGCCAGCACGGATAAAAAGCTGGAGGTCGAGGGCGAGGATGCCGAGGGCGTCATTTCCGCGGTGAAGCTTCTGCGCGGCGTGGGCCTGGGTACCCCCATAGACCTGACCGGCCAGGAGGTCGTCGTGGTCGGCGGCGGCAATGTTTCCATGGACGCGGTGCGCACCGCTGTCCGCCTTGGGGCGAAAAAGGTTTCCATCGTCTACCGCCGCAGAGTGGCGGATATGACTGCACTGCCCGCGGAGATTGAGGGCGCGATGGCGGAGGGGGTGGAGATGCGCACCCTGATGGCTCCTGTGAAAATCGCTGTCAATGAGGAAGGAAGGGCATACGGCCTCTGGGCCAGACCGCAGATGATCAGCACGATCAAGGGCGGCAGAGCCAGCGTGAAGCCTACTGGTGAGGAGGACGTTCTCATTCCCTGCCAGACGGTGATTGTGGCAATCGGCCAGGACATCGAATATCAGCATTTTGAGGAGGCGGGCGCGCCTGTTTCGAGGGGACGCTTTCAGGC
>JAJQGR010000277.1 GCA_021200345.1 Lachnospiraceae bacterium
GTATACTCCGGTTTCAATGGCCGTGCGGCGAATCAGGAAGCCGTCTCTGTGTTTGTTTCTCCCCTGAGTAGGAGTGTCGATGACAAGATCAATCTTATGACCCAGGATCAGATCCATGACCGTGGGGGATTCCTGATGGATCTTATTGACCTTTCTGGCCTTGATGCCCGCCTCCTGCAGTACCCGGGCGGTGCTTCTGGTGGCATAAATAATGTACCCCAGCTTATCAAAGCGTTTGGCAATCTCCACAGTCTCCGGCTTGTCCGCGTCCTTCACCGTAATGATCATCTGCTTATATTTGGGCAGATCCACTCCTGCTCCCAGAAATGCCTTGTACAGAGCCTCCTCAAAGGTGGGAGCTATCCCCAGACACTCGCCAGTGGACTTCATCTCCGGTCCCAGGCTGATCTCCGCGCCGCGGATTTTTTCAAAGGAAAACACCGGCATCTTGATGGCAAAATATTGGGCCTCCGGCTGAATGCCTGGCTCATAGCCCATTTCCCGGATGGTCTCCCCCAGAATGGCGCGGGTAGCCAGATCCACAATGGGAATGCCGGTGACTTTGCTGATATAGGGCACGGTCCGGGAGGAGCGGGGATTGACCTCGATCACATACACATCCTCGCCGATCACAATAAACTGGATGTTGATCATTCCCTTCACATGGAGAGCCATGGCCAGACGCCTGGTATACTCGCCCAGCTTTTCCTTGACTGTGGGAGTGAGTGACGGCGCCGGGTAAACGGAAATAGAATCGCCGGAATGAACGCCGGTTCTCTCAATGTGCTCCATGATGCCCGGAATTAAGATATCCGTGCCGTCGCAGACCGCGTCCACCTCCACTTCCTTGCCCATCAGATATTTGTCTACCAGAATGGGATGGTCCTGGGCGATGCGGTTGATGATGGCCATGAACTCCTCGATCTCCTGATCACAGGTAGCGATCTGCATTCCCTGGCCGCCCAGCACATAAGAGGGTCTGACTAACACCGGATAGCCCAGCCGGTTAGCCACCTCTTTGGCCTCCTCAGCGGTGAAAACGGTGCCGCCGGCCGCCCTGGGAATCTGTGTTTTCTCCAAAATCTCATCGAACAGTTCCCGGTCCTCGGCGGCATCCACATCCTCGGCCTTCGTACCCAAAATAGGCACGCCCATCTTCATCAGGGACTCCGTCAGCTTGATGGCAGTCTGACCGCCGAACTGCACCACCGCGCCATCGGGCTTTTCTACCCTCACCACGTTCTCCACATCCTCCGGGGTTAAGGGCTCAAAGTACAGCTTATCCGCGATGTCAAAGTCTGTGGAAACAGTTTCCGGATTATTGTTGATAATAATGGTCTCATACCCTGCCCGTGCAAAAGACCAGGTGGTATGCACGGAGCAATAGTCAAACTCCACACCCTGCCCGATTCGAATGGGGCCGGAGCCCAAGACCAGCACCTTTTTGCGGTTTCTGGTTTCCTCCACCTCCGTCTCAGAACCGAAAACAGAATAATAATAGGGAGTCGCCGCCTCAAACTCCGCGGCACAGGTATCTACCATTTTAAAGGCCGCCACAATACCGTTGTCATAGCGCAGCTTTTTGATCTCCTCTTCTTTCCTTCCTGTGATCCTGGCGATCACATTGTCCGGGAACTCCATCCGCTTGGCTTCCTTTAAAAGCTCCACCGTCAGCTCTTCAGAGGCCAGACGTTTCTCCATCTCCACCAGAACAGCGATTTTGTCGATAAACCAGAGATCGTACTGCGTGATGTCGTGAATCACCTCTTCACTGACGCCCTGACGAATAGCCTCCGCAATCACCCAGATACGCTGATCGTCCACGATTTTGAGCCTGTCCAACAGCTCCTCCCCGGTCAGATTCGAGAAATCATAGCTTAGCAGGCAGTCCACATGCTGCTCCAGAGAGCGGATCGCCTTCATCAGCGCTCCCTCGAAGTTGTCGCAGATGCTCATGACCTCGCCGGTGGCCTTCATCTGGGTGGTCAAAGTATGCTTTGCCGTGATAAATTTATCGAAAGGCAGACGGGGCATCTTGACCACGCAATAATCCAGAGCCGGCTCAAAGCTGGCGTAGGTTTTGCCGGTAATCGCATTTTTGATTTCATCCAGAGTGTATCCCAGGGCAATTTTGGCGGCTACTTTTGCAATCGGATAGCCGGTGGCCTTGCTGGCCAGAGCCGAAGAACGGCTGACACGGGGATTGACCTCGATGACACAATATTCAAAGCTGGTGGGATGCAGGGCAAACTGCACATTGCAGCCGCCGGTGATCTTCAACTCATTGATAATTTTCAGCGCGGAAGTGCGCAGCATCTGATACTCCTTGTCAGACAGGGTCTGAGAAGGAGCCACTACGATAGAGTCACCGGTATGTACGCCCACCGGGTCAATATTTTCCATGTTGCAGACGGTGATGCAGTTCCCCTTCCCGTCCCGCATCACCTCGTATTCGATCTCTTTCCAGCCGGCAATGCAGCGCTCCACCAGCACCTGTCCCACACGGGACAGACGCAGACCGTTTTCCAGGATCTCCTCCAGCTCCAGCTGATTGTGAGCAATGCCGCCGCCGGAGCCGCCCCGAGTGTAGGCCGGCCGCAGTACCACCGGATAGCCAATGAGATTGGTGAATTCGATTCCCTCCTCCACGCTCTCTACCACTTTGGAGGCTGCGCAGGGTTCTCCGATACGCTCCATCAGATCCTTAAATTCCTGGCGTCCCTCAGCGTTTCGGATGGTCTCCGCGGTGGTGCCGAGCAAGGTGACGTTATGTTCCTTTAAAAAGCCGCTCTCCTCCAGTTCCATGCCTAAATTTAAACCGGCCTGACCGCCCATATTG